>JBFLYA010000006.1 GCA_040757115.1 bacterium
TTTCCACAATCAATTTCTACCTATTTCTATAAATTTCAATCTATTTCTATTATCTTATCTCCATATCACTCTTATCTCCTTATCCCCTTTCTTACACTTTTGATATATAGCCTGAACGGTTACAAAATCTCATTAAAGATTTGATGAAGTTTCTGGTCAATATTACCAGTAAAATCTTGATGAGGAATATTTAGATGTTTTAGTACTTTAGAAAACCTTTTGTATCCATTTTCACTTCTTAATTCAACCCATTCTACGCCTAAACTATCCAGTTGTCTTTTATTAGTTTCTGATAATTTATCAGCCACAAAAATCTTACTTTCCCTTGCGATTACTGCGTCTGCACTTTCTGGGTTACCACGTCCCATCAGTTTCACTTCGCATTTATACTGGTTTTTACCTTCAACCAGGTGAAAATCAATTTCTCTTTCAAAGTCAACATCATCTACCACTTTACCTTTGATTTTTACAGAATAATTTTTATCAGGCACTCCATATAATTTGCACAGGGTTTGCATTAACGGTTTTTCTACCCTTTTCCCACCAGTGCTCCACAATCCACCTCTTAACTCTGCTCGTTTTACGGCGAGAGTATTTATTACGATTAAACTTTCGCTGACATTTAAATCAACACTTACTCCCTTAAAATTTACTCACTTTCGAATTCTTCGATGAGTTTATCCTGTTTTTGAGCATATTCGATAGGATTGATTGATTTACCATCCATAAAACTTTCATCTTCAAAGCTGATTGCAACCCATCGCCACTGTTTTTTATCATTAATCATACATTTTATAGCTTGAAGATGAACTCCCGTTGAAAATATTGTTAATTCTTTTTTCTTCATCTTAATTGTTTAAAAATTTTTCCACCTGTGCGGTTAGATTAACCTCCCTCACATCTTTTAAAACCACGAAGAACACGAAGGGCACGAAGAATTATAAACCAAATCGTAACTATTCAGCCCCAGATGGACACGGATGAAACACTAAAAATTCGTAATCCGTGTCCGTTTTCCGTGTCCGTAATTAGGCTGATGGCTGATGGCTGAAAATTCAGGTATAGTGCCTCGTGTCTCCTCTCCTTCTCCGTTTCTCCCTTTCTTCGTTTCCCCGTTTCCCCCTTTCCCCTCTGCCCTCTGCCTTCTGCCCTCTGCTATTTATCCGTGCTAATCCGTGTTAATCAGTGGCTGAATAGTTACCCTGCTGTTTTTAATTTAATTCATTAATGTATTCTTTTGTTAGCATCATTTTCTAATCTCCAGCGGTAAATTCTCGGCATAAAATGAAATCGTAATGTCCCCATATCGCTTTTGCTTTATCAATCTTAAGGATTTAATTATCTCTGGTAAAATCTCCTTTTTATGATGTTCTATCCCTATTATTCCATTTGTATTGAGGATTTTATTTTCCGATAGAGCAACAAGTGTTGGAAAACAAAAATTTTTTAAAAAAGGTGGTGCTAAATAGACAATATCAAAACACTCTTTTTTTTGTGATAAAAATTTTATCGCCTTCAGCACTTCTGTTTTATAAACAAAAGTTTGTTCTTCTGAAAAATCTAAGGATAAGATATTTTGTTTGATGATTTTTACCTGCGAGGCATTATTTTCGACAAAGACTACCTTTTTTGCACCACGACTTAACGCCTCTAAGCCAATATTTCCTGTGCCTGAATAGAGGTCAAGGAAACAGGCTTGATTTACTTTATTGCCCAGAGTATCAAATAACGACGCCTTTACCCGACTTAATGTAGGTCTGGTTGCATATCTATTTTTCGCCTTAACAATTCTACCTTTAGCCTTACCGGCAATAATTCTCACTTTCATATTTTACTTAAAAAAATATTTATTGTCAACAAAAATCTTGACTTTCACCCTGTTTTGGCGTATAATCAGATTAAAAGATGGATAAACCAGATGTTCGTGTTGCCCTCGTCATCCTTAAAGAGGATAAAATTTTGTTAGTTCAACATCAAAAGAAAGGTAGAAAATATTGGCTTTTGCCTGGTGGCAGGGTAGATTTTGGGGAGTCATTAATTGAGGCACTTGAGAGGGAATTGTTAGAAGAGGCAAATATCAAGGTCAAGGTAGGTAATTTACTCTTCATCAGCGATGCTATTTCTCCTGATAATGGTAAAAGGCACATTATCAATATCTTCTTTGAAGGGAAAATAATTGGCGGCGAGTTAAAAATTGGCAACGAAGAAATCCTTCAACAAATAGAATTTATCCCGGTGAGTCAATTAGACAAATTGACCTTTTATCCAATGGTGAAAGAAGAATTAAAGGAATGGTTACAAAAGCGAAAACCTTTAGGTTACCTTGGTAATCGGTGGGAGTAAGGATGAATAATATTATCTTATCAGGTTTTATGGGAAGTGGTAAGACTGCGGTAGGCAAACAACTATCCTCAAAATTAAATATGGATTTTATCGACCTCGATGATTGGATTGAAGAAGAGGCACAAATGGCTATAAATGAAATATTTGCTAAATTTGGAGAAGATTATTTCCGAGAATTAGAAAAAGAAATAGTTAAAAAAGCCTGTGAGAGCCTTAAGAATAGTGTTATTTCTACTGGTGGTGGGGTAATATTAAGGGATGAAAATGTAGAAAATTTACATCGAGCCGGGATAGTAATCTGGCTCAAGGTAAGTCCTGAAAAGGTCTATGAACGCACTAAAGATGCTTCTCATCGCCCATTATTAAATTGCCCTAACCCGCTTGAAAAGATAAAAAAATTGCTCTCCTTTCGCACACCTTATTATACCGCCGCCGCAGATTTTATTGTGGATACATCAGATTTAACGGTTGAAGAGGTAGTCTTAAGAATTACCCGGTATTTAAAACTTTGCCCTGGTGTGGTGTTGAGTAAGTTTTGCCCGGAGTATCATCAGGTTTCGTAACCTGCAAACGGATAATTGGTTAAATAGCTTCGTCGTGAGCTCAGCCGAACGGTATTTAATTACCCGTTACCAATCACCAGTTACCAGAATCAAATTCCGTGCGTTATTTGTTCACCACAACACTAGCCGGTAGGAGAGAACCCTGCAAGTTTCCATCAGTTTTTAAATACAGCGCCGGTAGAGGCTGAGGTAACCTGCTGGGCATAGCGATACAGGTAGCCTTCTTTTATCTTATATTCTGGTATCTGCCAATCTTTAAACCTTTTCTTTATCTCCTCCTCGGATAGTTCTATATTTAATCGTTTATTAGGAATATCTATGCTTATCATATCGCCGTCTTTGATGATAGCCATTGTGCCTCCTTCTTGTGCCTCTGGTGAGATATGGCCGATAGCCGCTCCTCGAGTTCCACCTGAGAATCTACCATCTGTTAGTAAAGCGACATCTTTATCCAGACCTACACCTGCAATAGCCGATGTAGGACCAAGCATCTCGCGCATCCCGGGACCACCTTTAGGCCCTTCATATCGGATAACCACGACCTGCCCTTTTTCTATTTCCTTGTTCAAGATTGCCTTCATTCCAGATTCTTCAGAATCAAATACCTTTGCTGGTCCCCGATGGACAAGCATCTCTTGAGCAACAGCTGATTGTTTCACCACCGCCCCTTCTGGAGCAAGGTTACCAAATAAAATGGCAATACCACCATCCTTTGAATAAGGTCTGTCAATTGGTCGGATAACATCTTCATTCAAATTTTTAGCATTTTTGATATTATCCATAACTGATTTACCCGTAGCGGTCAGCAATTCGGTATTAATTAACCCTTTTTTATTTAATTCTGACATTACCGCAGGCACGCCACCAGCTTTATCTAAATCCTCAAGGTGATGTGTGCCTGCTGGAGAGATTTTACATAGATTTGGGGTGCAACTGCTTATTTCGTTAAACAAATTCAAATCAATCTTTATATTTGCCTCACGAGCAATCGCAGGAAGATGTAAAACAGTATTAGTCGAACTACCCAGTGCCATTTCTACGGCAATTACATTTCTAAATGCCTCCTGGGTGGCAATATCTCGGGGCAGGATATTTTTTTCAAGCAATTCCATTATCTTCATTCCAGCAATCTTTGCCAATCTTTTTCGTTTAGCCGATGTCGCCAGAATAGTTCCATTACCTGGCAAACTTAATCCTAATGCCTCACTGAGGCAATTCATAGAATTAGCCGTGAACATTCCCGCACAAGAACCACATCCAGGGCAGGCTTCATCTTCTATTTGTTTTAAGTATTCTTCGGTAATTTTTCCACCAGCATAGGCACCCACATTTTCAAAAACAGTAATCAAATCAAGTGTTTTACCTTGAAAATAACCGGTTAACATTGGTCCACCACTGATTAAAATTGATGGAATATTCAGTCGTAACATTGCCATAAGCATTCCTGGTATAATCTTATCACAATTTGGGACTACAACCAGGGCATCAAAAGGATATGCCATTCCCATTGCCTCAACAGAATCAGCAATCAATTCCCGTGAGGCTAAAGAATATTTCATCCCTTTATGTCCCATCGCAATACCATCACAGATACCAATGGTAGAAAATTCCATTGGAGTGCCACCGGCTAATCGGACGCCTGCTTTTACCGCCTCGACAATATCGTTTAAATGGATATGCCCTGGTATAAGCTCATTAGCCGAGTTAGCAATACCAATTATTGGGCGTTGAATCTCCTCATCTGTGTAGCCCATAGCCTTAAATAGTGAGCGATGAGGTGCTCTTTCAAAACCTTTTTTCATTACATCCGACCTCATAAATATTTTCCTCCTTTTTATTAAGTGAATAGAGTTCTGCAAAACTAAGAAACTGTAGTTTTTAAGCGGGTATTTAAAACCTCTATTTTTATCAATTCCCTCCAAAGAGCAAAATGCAAAAAGCAAATATAAAAATTACATATCAAAATGTAAAATTATCTCTTTCCTTTCAGCGTTAAAATACTTGAAGCAAAGATATTACCAAATTCCTCCAACTCTTTGAGAAACACTATCCTTTGGCAACTTATCGATGAATTCTATAAGTCGCAGAGTAAAGTTATATAGTCTTTTCTTGAAGTCCTTTTTGAAATTTGATTTGTAATTTTGCATTTTGATATTTGAATTTTTATCTCTAATTTCAGGTCTAACTCTCAGTTATCTCCCCCAAATCCTATTTTGCAGAACCCTAACTATTCAGCCACAGAGGGACACAGATGAAACACTGAAAATTCGTAATCCGTGTCAATCAGTGGTTGAATACTGTTATCCTTCTTTTCTTGGTATAGTTAAGATAAATTCACTCTCTATAACCTCAAGTAGCACATCTTTACCAGTAGTCTTTTTTACAGATTCTATTATTCTTTGTATTCCAGTTCCTATATCTGTTACAAATCCCATCTTGCCAAGTAAGTTATATATTGTTGGGTTTCTTACCACATGGGCTCCACCTATTTTAATGTTTTCAATACTGACGCTATTAGGTAATTTGCCTGGGCTATGAAACTCTATCCTGTTAGTAAATATAAATATCCGAATAGGAGCACTAATAGTATAATCCCTATGGGCTACTGCATTAACAAGGGCTTCTCTTAAGACAAAATCTTCAATCTCAGGATATTTTTCATTTTCAAGTCCTTTTATAATATGTTTTTCTTTTATGTAAATCTTTAGAAATCGCATACAATCCTCAAGTATTTGTGGAACTTTACCGTCAAACTTTTTTAGATCAGATGGTGGAATAGCCATATCATCTCCATCTATATAAGCAGTAACTATGTATGAAGTTGGAATATAAAATTGAGGGTTTTCTCCAAAAAACAGAATTCCTGCAAGGGTTGGTTTTTTGTTTTTTGAAAGCGATTTTATATTAATTAAATACGGTATTAAATCTTTATCTTTTACTTTTAGAGGGAAATACCTTTCTAAAAATTTTTTAGCATAATCAGTATCAATATCTTTAATACTTGCTCTTGAAATTTCAATCTCATCGTAGTATATACTTTCAGTAGCCTGGAAAAGGCGCAGAAGTTCTTGTCTTCCTGCCTGCCTGCATCTATTGGCACTTCGTATGTAATATAATCCTCTTCCAGTTCTGTAAGGTCTTTGATCCCCTTTAGGAACATTCACTATTATTATATTTTTCTCAACAACTACTAATGACTCAGTTACAACAGTACAAGGCGGTTCACATCTATTAAAGGCAACATCATCAATTTTCCTTATAGTTTCATCCAGTTCTTCCCTTTCTAATCCAACAATTTCACCATTATCACGAACACCTATAATTATTTGACCTCCGTCTGTATTTGCAAAACAAACAATACTTTTTGCAAGTTCTTCATTATCAGTAAGTTTTTCTTTGAAATCGGTATGTAAATCCTCGCCTTTTAGGATTCTTTCTCTAAGTTCATTCATCATGTTTCTCCTTTGATTGACCACTGCCCACTAACCACTGTTCACTGACCATTTCTTGTATTGCGATTTCACTACTCCAGCACTATCTTCATATAAGCCTTTTCTTTTAATTTATTTATCCAGCGGGTGAATTCTTCATTAAATTTTACCTGTCTTAATTTTGTTTCTTGTGTTTTTACTACTTCCTCCAATTGTTCTTCGTCTAACTCTTTTTTTTCTACAAGTTGAATGATATGAAATCCAAATTTAGTCTCGACTATTCCGCTTATTTCACCTGGTCTTTTTAAAGCAAACGCCGTCTCTGAAAATTCTTTAACCATCTGGCTTTTAGTGAAAAATTCAATCATTCCACCCTTATTTTTACTGCCGGGGTCAATAGAGTAATTTTGAGCTAAGTCTTCAAATTTTTCACCTCTCTCTAATCGGGCAAGGATGAGGATTGCCTCTGGTTTAGTTTTCACCAGGATATGCCTAACTTTAAACTGATGAGAAAATTCATTTCTGATTTGAGCAATTTCATCTACGGACACCTGAATATTTGACCATACCTCACTTTCTACTAACTCTTTTTTTATTAAACTTTCTTCATATTCCCGACGAAGGTCATCTTCTGAAAGTCCTTCTAACTCAATAGCCTTTTTAAATTCATTAATAGATTTGAATTGTTTTTTAACCTTATTGAGTGCTTCTTCGAGCTCTGCAGGGGATATTGTAATTTTTTGTCTTTTAGCCTCTTGTAAAATAAGTTTTTCTTCAATTAATTTATCCAACACCTGCTGTTGTAATTTATTCATTTGTTCAGGAGTAAGGTTTGTCTCTATTGCACTCATCGCCTTATCTATTTCTGTTTGAGTAATTATATCCTCATTTATCCAGGCAACAATACGGTTAACGGTTTTTGCCTCAGCAAGATAACCTCCTGTAAAAGTTATAATTAAAGAAAAGATAATATATTTAGATTTCAATTTTAGTCTCCTTATAATTGGTAACTGGTAACTGGTAACTGGTGAATGGTGATTAGTGCTCTGTTGCCATTCAAGTGATTGATTGGCCATTGTCCCCCGCTGGCGGGGGTCTTATCGTTACCCACATCTTTTACTGGACAATGTTATTAACTATGCATTCATTCACAATTCACCATTCACAATTTTTTCCCTAAATTTCCTTAATAATGATGAATGGTGAATTATCAATTGTCAATTATTAAAACCCCTTTCTTCTCACGCTTCACGGTGTCCACTAAAACTTGTGGGTAACGATAAGGGCGGGGGTAGGGGGGTGGATTTTTCTATTTCAGATTTCATATTCCACCCTATTACCCCCGCCAGGGGACATCAATTGAGTAGCGACAGAGCATTAGTCACCAATTTTTAAATTCGTGAAGCCCTATAGAGTATTATAATATCAAAATCTATATTAATTGTCAATTTATTTTTTATCTTGACATTTACAGATTTATCTGATAGGCTAATTATAGCAGTTATTAGTCAAAATTTACTCAGAGTGGATAAGTAAAAAATCCCAAATCCCAAGCACCAAATCTCAAATAAGCACCCAATTTCAACTAATAAATACCAAACTATGGGGGGGTAATGTTTTGAATTTTGGTCATTCGAATTTGTTTGGAATTTGGAATTTGTGATTTGGAATTTCAGAGCCATATCTATGTCAAATTTCGATTAATAACTGCTATAGTAGTCATTAGTTTTTGCTTTCTGATGGCTGAACACTTAGAATAGAGGAGTATAAATTATGGGTATAACTTACAAATCAGCCGGGGTAGATATTAATGCGGGAAATGAATTGGTCCGTCGCATTAAAAAACTACCAACCAAAATTAGAGGTTCTACCTGGCAAGTTATTGGTGGGATTGGTGGGTTTAGTGGCTTATTTGAACTTGATTTCAAAAAATATAAAGAACCAGTTTTAGTCAGTAGTTGTGATGGCGTTGGGACGAAAATCAAAATTGCTCAAAAACTAAATCAACATAGAGGTATGGGGATTGATTTAGTGGCAATGTGTGTCAATGACCTGGTTACCTGCGGGGCACAATCTTTATTTTTCCTGGATTACCTGAGTTTTGGTAAATTAAACCTTACTGTTGCTCAAGAAATACTGGAGGGAATTGTTGAAGGCTGTAATCAAGCAGATTGTGCCTTGTTAGGCGGAGAAACTGCTGAAATGCCTGCGGTCTATTCGCCTGATGAGTATGATTTAGCTGGTTTTGCCGTCGGAGTAGTTGAGAAAGGAAATTTAATCGATGGAAACCAGATAGCTATTGACGATGCCATTATTGGTATTGCCTCCTCGGGCTTACATAGTAATGGTTTTTCATTAGTGCGGAAGGTATTTGAACAAGATATGGAAACTTTCAAAGATGAACTCCTTAAACCAACCAGGATTTATGTAAAGTCTATTTTGACACTCAAGGAAAGTTTTAACTTAAAGGGTATTGCCCATATCACGGGTGGTGGATTTTTAGATAATATCCCACGCATCCTGCCTGAAGGCACAAAAGCAGTGATTAGAAGAAATTCATGGGAAGTACCGTGGATTTTTAATGAGATTCAAAATAGAGGTGAAATTCAAGACCTTGAGATGTATCGAACATTTAATATGGGTATTGGAATGGTCATTATCGTTTCCGAAAAAGAGTTTTCCTCTGCTATGAAAAAATTAGACAGCTTGAGTGAAAAAACCTATTTAATCGGCCAGATAAAAGCAGGTAATAATGAAGTAGAATTCAGGTAATCAGTAATGCGTCAGTCATTTGGGGAAATGAACATTAACCTGCGGAGGACAGAGCAATGAAAATAGTAGGCAAGTAGGTAGTAGGTAAGTAGGAAAGGGATAAAGGATGTGCACGGTATTCCTCTTCTGGGGGTAATGTCTCCTCCTTTCCTACTCTCCTACTTCCTACTTTCAGGAGAATCCCCCATTTCACTGACCCATTACGGTAATCGGTAATACTGATTACCTGATTTCCAAAACTACTTATGAGGGGAGACATCAATAAAGGGCACAGGTCCTCCACCAACATATTGAGGTAAAACACCATTCCATTTTTCGATTGCGGCCATTTGAGCCTCTATTTTGCGTAATTCTACCAATTGAGGTGTAACTTGTTCTTTTTGGAGTCGGAGTGCTTCTGCCTGGGCTTGTGCTTGAGCGACTTTTTGTTCTGCCTCAGTCTTAATCCGCTCTAAATCCCGTTTTGCTTTCAAAGCCAGTTGTTCAGCCTGTTGTTTTGCTTCAATGGCGGCATTAAAATCGGCACTAAAATTAAAATCAGTAATTGAAACCGCATCTACTACCAAATACTTTTCTTTTAACCGAACATCCAATAATTGTTCTACCTGTTGTTTGACTTCTTCTCGTTTCTGGACAAGTTCTTCAGCAGTAAATCTTGCCGTCACGGCTTTGACTGATTCCTGAATAGCCGGGTCAACTATTCTACTTTCAAAATCAGGTCCTATTTCTTGCCACAATTTATTAACCATTATCGGATTTAACCCATAGTTTAGGGCAATTTCTGTGCTAACGGTTTGTAAATCTTTACTTGCGGCACTGGCTCTACTTTCACGCTTCCTTACTTTTACATCGACCAATATTACCTTTTCTATTATTGGAATTTTGAAATTTAGCCCTTCATTCTTTATTGAATCTTGCACCGCACCAAATCTTGTTACAACACCACGCTCACCAGGTCCAACGATGACAAATGGATTAAGTGTCATCAGAAGCATCAGAAGAACAAACCCCACAACGCCAAATTTAATTAAATGCTCTACACCTTTGTCTGATTTTACCATTTTTTTTCACCTCCTTTAGTTTGGTAAATGGTAACTGGTAATTGGTAACTGATAACTGGTAATTAATTACCAATTACCAGTTACCATTTAACCGATTACTTATTTTTAATTTCGTGAAGTCCTATTTGGTCAACGCTCTCGGATAAATTTGAGCGTTGATTTTATTAGTTTTCTCAAATCCACAGTTCTTCCTTCACCTCCATCTTTTTAAGTAGGAAGTGAGAAGTGAAAAGTGAGAAGTAAGAAAGTAAAAGGATAATTGATTAAACAGATTACATTTTTTGTAACCGTTCACCGCAGAGACACAGAGACGCAGAGAAGAAAATTAAAATTTATGGACGATAGGCTTAACATCCCTGATTTTCATCAGTGCAAGCTCCTGAGTCCAACAACATTAAACTTGCCCTGATGAAAATCAGGGATGGATTAACAAATCTGGCTTGCCGGCTGAACATTCGGCAAGCAGGTCATAAGTATTTCAATGGCTACACCAATAATCTTTTCTGTTATCTGATTTATTTCCATATCTTCTCTGTTCCTCTGCGTCTCTGCGGTAAATTACCACCTGAACGGTTACCATTTTTTATTGTAAGCGGATTGAACGGATTGAGCGGATTTTTTTATTTCTTTTTCCGCTAAATTCGTTAAATCCGCTTACTAAATCCACCCGCTTGCTATTAAAAATCTGCTTCCTTAATTTTCTACCTGCACAGGTCGAAAGTTTTCTTGCTAAATGGTAACTGATGAATGGTAATTAAGTTCCAATTACTAGAGATTCCCGGAGTCGTTCACAAAGTGCGTCGTGTTCATCCCAGAGAGCCTGTGGCAGTCGGTCTCCAAACTGGTTAAAGAATTCTGCAATACTTCTGGTCTCTTCAAGCCAGTCCTGTGGATTTACCTCGAAGAGGTGGTCTATAATCTCCGAAGGCAGGTCAAGACCAGTCATATCAAGGCTTTCTGGAGTAGGGACATAACCAATAGGGGTCTTTTTGGCTGATGTTTTACCGTTACAGCGGTCAATAATCCATTCGAGAACACGCAGGTTTTCACCATAGCCTGGCCAGAGGAATTTACCATCGTCCATTCTAAACCAATTAACATGGAATATCTTTGGTGGCTTTGTCATCTGGCGTCCCATTTTAAGCCAGTGACCAAAATAATCAGCCATATTGTAACCACAAAAGGGCAACATAGCCATTGGGTCGCGGCGAACTTCTCCCTGCTTTCCATACTGAGCCGCAGTCCGTTCTGAAGCCATAGTTGCTCCCATATAAACTCCATGCTCCCAATCAAATGCCTCGTAGACTAATGGGGCTAAATGTGCCCGTCTTCCACCAAAGATAATAGCCGTGATTGGCACTCCATGATGATGTTCTAATCGGTGGCTGGCGGAAGGACAATTAGCGATGGGCACCGTAAAACGACTGTTAGGGTGAGCACCTTTAATCGCATTACCATCTTTATCAACCATCCCTGGTTTCCATGGTTTCCCTTGCCAGTCCATTCCTTCATCAGGAACTGGACCATCTCCATCTTCCCACCATACCGTTCCATCTGGTTTAAGAAGAACATTTGTATAAATGGTATCTTTTTGAATCATAGTCACTGCGTTTGGATTGGTTTGAGAATTAGTGCCAGGTGCGACGCCAAAAAATCCTGCTTCCGGATTAATTGCCCATAATGCCCCATCACTATCAATTCGCATCCAGGCAATATCATCACCTACAGTCCAGATTCTATAACCTTTTTTCTTTAATCCCTCTGGTGGAATAAGCATAGCCAGATTGGTCTTACCGCAGGCACTTGGAAATGCGGCGGCAATATATTCGATATAGCCATTAGGTGACTCTATGCCCATAATTAACATATGTTCTGCCAGCCAGCCTTCTTTTTTCGCCAAATAACTGGCAATACGGAGGGCTAAACATTTTTTCCCGAGCAGGACATTTCCTCCGTATCCTGAGCCCACACTCCAGATAGTATTATCCTCCGGGAAATGTAAGATAAGTCGGCGATTAATATCCAGGTCAGCCTTAGAATGCAAACATCTGGTAAATTCTCCCCATTCTCCTAATTTATCAAGCACCGCTTTTCCCATTCTGGTCATAATCCGCATATTCAAGACAACATAAATGCTGTCGGTTAATTCTACGCCTATCTTGCTGAAAGGAGACCCGACAGGACCCATTGAAAATGGCACGACATACATTGTTCGTCCAACCATCGAGCCATTAAATATCTCACCAGCTTTTTTATAAGCCTCCTCTGGCGGCAGCCAGTTGTTAGTTGGTCCTGCCTCTTCCTTTGAGGATGTGCAAATATAGGTCAGGTTTTCTGTTCGAGCAACATCATTAAGGGCGGTGCGGTGGTAAAAACAGCCTGGTAATTTTTCCTGGTTCAGTTCAATTAATTCACCAGTCTTAATGGCTTCTTTTGTCAGGCGATGTTTTTCTTCCTCAGACCCATCGCACCAGTGAATACTATCTGGCTTACATAACCTTGCCATCTCATCAACCCAGGCAAGCAAAGCACTATTGTTAGTCATAACTATTTTTCTCCTTACTTTTTGGTCATTGGTAATTAGTCACCAATTTTTAATTTCGGACATAATTAAAGTCTGTCTTTGGTTTTTAGTCTTTGGTCTTCTTATCCTCTCATTTTCATCCAATTCTCTAATCTCTAATTTGTTTAATTTACTAATTCGCTTAATTTTCCTCTAACATCTTCTTTATCTTTTCCTTTCCAAGAAGTTTTATAAGATCTCTTTGTATTTTCTCTTCCCCAATGCTACGAATTACCTCTTTTTCCCCAATGCTACGAATTACCTCTTTTTCTCCAATGCTACGAATTACCTCTTTTTCCCCAATGCTACGAATTACCTTCTTTTCCCCAATGCTACGAATTACCTTCTCCTCTCCAATCCCTTGCACAAATTTGTCAATCCCTACTATATCGACAAGCTCTCTCATTATATCTGGTCTATCTGCTAATGTCTTCGGCATCAATTTTACCTCCTCTTCTCCCAGACTCCGAAGTAACCTCTCCTTACCAATACCCTGGATAAACTTATCAACTCCAACTATATCTGCCAGTTCACCAATTATATCTGGTCTATCTGCTAATGTCTGTGGCATTAATTTCACCTCCTCCTTAAATTCATCAGGATGTAGATACAACCCTGTTTCTATTAACTCTACTAACTCTACCTCTAATATATCTTCCCTTTTACTACCTATTCCCCTGGCTAATTCCCTAATGGATTCTCCTGAAGTAAAAAGAATTAGTCCATAGTTTTCAGGAGTCACCTCTAACCTATCCAGCTGGATTAAATAAAAATTAAACCCAAAATCCGCAAAATAAAGCCCTTCCTTTATCTTTGCCAGTTTATGCCCATTACCACGAATATAATCCTCTATCCCCTTTATACCACCGCTTAAAAGTGCATAAACATTTATTTGTCTTCGCCATTCTATATTCTTTTTTATCTTAAATAATAGCACATAAGCAAATAATCGGTCAAAATCATTCCGGGTGAATCTATCCCCAGGTGATTTATATTCAATAACATTATAATCAGTAAATGATTGGAAGACAAAAGGTAAGGATTTAACATCCGCATCCTTGCCCTTTTTAATGACCACAATATCTATCCTTAATGGCATTTTGCCAACTTCAACCTCAGTTTCAACCGTAAACCCTTTAGGTTCGAGTAGATGTTTTAATACATTTGAGAAATACGGATGCCATTTCTTCTTCATCATCTATAAGTATATACTAAACTTCTATCTTTGTCAATAAATTTTTAGCAGGTTTTTAAATTGACAGGATGCAGGAATGACACAAAGAACGCAGGAATGACAAATAAAGCAAAAATTCTCATTTTGCAGAAGTCTTTCACACCAACTAAACGATTACTATTGTAGCAGACCAGTAGATTTTTGATTCTTATCTCTTGATCAAGAAACTCCTTTTCTCTTCGATAGATTTCTTCTCTCCATAGCTAATCTCAAATATGGCAATATATTCACCGGGCTCAAGATTATGAGGTTGTAGTAAATCTATCTTGTGAGTTCCTTGAGGTAAGATTAATATCCCTTCAGGAAGTAATATTTCAGCCACTTTTTCTCCATGTCTTTCCTGAACTACAACTTTACCCGTAGGTTGAAGGCTTACATTCCCAGCATTCGTAAGGTTGAATGACACCTTCAACTCCTTGAGATTTGGTAAGATTTTTAAATCGTTAAGAATGAGATTCTCTTGCAAAGTATTGGGAATAATTATGCCAATGGGCACAATAGCCTCTCCTCGTTTATCGCCAGAAGAGGCAATAAACAAAATCGCTCCATATTTCCCTCCCCGTTCCTCTTTAGGTACGGAGATATTATATTTTACAACCTTTTGTTCATTAGCGGGAATAGTAAAGGATGAAGGATTCACTTTAAGGCAATTTACGCAGGAATATGAAGTAGTGCCTGGCTCTAAATAGATAATCCGTCCCTTCTCATCAATAAATGCATCTCTTAATTCTACCCGGATATCAATAGGGATATTCTCGGTATTAAATAATTGGATTACTCTACTTCGAAACCCTTGTGGCATAACTTTCTCATTTGCTGCCGTAGGAAGTGTATAGAAGCTGAGGTATTCTTCACTCTTTTCTTCACCTACTCCTTTGGCTAAGACACCATTCTTTACCATAACTGGAGTTTTGCTCATTAATATCTTTTTTCTACCATATTTTTCTTGACCATAAGGGATTTTAATCTCAGCGGTATAATTGCCATCAGGCAACTTCTGGTTAATTACTGCCTTAAAATCTCGTATATCCTCGGGAAACATAGTGTAAGTATCAGCAGTAATTGGAGTTTGGGTAATTATCCTTCCTCGACCACTCTTGATATATAATATTCCTTTATCTGGAACCAGACGAATATTACCTTTATTCTCTACGGTTATGGTAAAGATTGTATTTTCTTTTTCTTTTGTCATATCCGTATTCAAGATATTGATTTTTTCTGTAAATCCTCTAATTCCAACCGTCAGATAGACAATAGATGCTATTCGATAATGTGCCGTAATCCCACCTTTAGCCGTTTTCTCTGGTAGGGTTTCGCACATAATTGCGGCATACCTTTCGCCAATTGGTGTTCCCCGTGGTATGGTGACTTTACATAAAATCTTCTTTTTCTCATCCTCTTTTATAATCATCTCACCCTCTGGTTGTAGTTTTATCCATTTTGCGCATGAATATTTTGACATACCAGCTGGAGGATATCTAAACTCCCCATTTCTTTCAATAGTAATATCAGTGGGATATATTTTTACTTTTGCCTCTTTTTTATCTGAAATAAAGATGTTAATCTCAAATGTCCTTGATGTTCCTGGGGAACCTTTAATTTCAGTAGCAAATGGGTCAAAACCAAGTTTCCAGGCAAAAGATTCTTTCCCTCCTAAACTAATAATCAACAAAATAAGTATTGTAATCTTAATTCCTCTCATCTTCTTTAATAACCTCCTTTGGAATTAGAAAGTAGAGAGTAAAGAAAACAAGCCTCTTCCCTCTCTCTACTACCAATATATCATAATTCATTATGTTCTGTCAACAAAATTTTCAGAGAAAGGGGCAAAGAATTTTGTTGACAAACATTAAAACTTAATGATATTATAGTAGCATAATGAAATATAAAAAGGTGATTTTTGGGGGAATTGCTATCTTTTTAACTATAGTGAATAACTCTTATCCTGCCACAGTTTCTACATCCTCACTCCTTAGAAATGGTGATTTTAGTGCGGGACTTGATTTGTGGGAAGAACTACGGCAGGGGAAGGCAAATATTATGACTATTAATATTGTTAAAGATAGCCCAAAGTATCCACATGTTCTTCAATTTAAAAGAAAAATAGCCAGAAAAACCATAGGTAAATTAGGGATTAAACAGGATATAAATAGAGAGGTTGCTACTGTATCTACATCACTTTTTATCAAAACAGATGTAAAGGTAATTCACTCTTCACTTATGAGTGATACCCTTCTCAAAGGTGGGATTTACCCACTTACTCTGGAAATAGAGTATTTGGATGAACAGGGAAAAATCTACTTGTGGAAGCATGGCTTCTTATATTCCACACCCAGATATAAAGATAAAGGAGAAATGGTAAAACGGAATGAATGGCACTCATATACTTCTGAAAACCTACTTTCATTAACTCCAAAGCCAAAGATAATCACTCAGATAAAGGTCTATGGTGAAGGTTGGGAATTCTGGGCAAGGATAGCAAATCTTCAACTACTTGAAGAAAGACTATCAGTAGCCGAAGAATTAGTTACAGAGCAAAAGGAAGGCGATGAAGGAACCTCCCCCTTAATCCCTCTCCAGAAGGAGATAATTGTGGGGAGTTCGAGTCAAGAAGAAATTAAGAAAGAGGAAAAATCTGCACTTGCGTCTGAAGAGAAAGAACCACTAATTACCAATACCTTTGTTGATACTGATATAAGGCAAGCACTTCAAGATATAGCTTCACAGGCGCAGGTTACTATTATTGCAGACGAGAGTGTTCAAGGAGTAGTATCTATGGAGTTAGATAATCTACCGTTAGAAAAGGCGCTTAAAAGAATCCTTACCCCTTCGGGATATCTTTTTAAAAAAATAGAAGATTATTACCTGGTTACCTCGTCTGACCCTACTACCCCGACATTCCTTCTATTATCTACAGTTGAACGAATTAAACCCAGTTACTTAAAAGTAGATTCCATATCTAATCTCCTACCAGCTAATTATGCTAAATATATCAAAACAGATTCTGGCGAGAATATCCTTACTGTAACCGCACCAGCAGAGATTATTGAAGAAATTAAGGAATATATAAAAAAGATTGACCTTGCACCTAAACAAATACTTGTAGAGGTGATGGTAACTGAATTATCCGAGCAAGCAAGAAGAAGTCTGGGAATAGATTGGTCTTTCCAGGAGGGAAAGACTAAAGTTACACTTCTACCTACTACACTGGAGTTAAAAGGGAATTATCTAAGTGTTGGAGTATCCTCAGAAGCTATGGCTACCATAAAGATATTAGCTGAGAAAGGAAAAGCAAAGATTAGAGCTACTCCGCGAATACTTACTATAAATGGCAAAACAGCTAATATCTATATGGGTAGGGAAGAATACTATTCCCTACCAGGAACTGCTTATCAACCCGCAAGTTTTAGTAAGGTATTAAGTGGAATTACCTTAAAAATTACCCCTTATATATGTAGTGATGATGAGATTACAGTTTCTATTGAACCTGATGTAAGTGATGTTACTGGAATAGGCAAGGAAGGTTATCCGGTTATCAGTAAGCGAACTGCAAATACTATGGTCAGGATGAAAAATGGCCAAACAATTACTATTGGTGGACTAATTCAACAAAAAGAGGAACATAATATCACCAAGATACCCGTGATAGGAAGTATACCTTTATTAGGATTCCTTTTCCGGAATACTCAAATTAAATCTGCAGAAACAGAAATAGTGATATTTATTACACCGCATATCATTGATTAATTACTTTACGAAGCCTCTGGGATAAAATATAGAGGAATGGTTAACCCTACAACGACATCTATGATTGATCCACAAATCAGGTGGTCTGGTGTCTGGGTGTCTAAGTGCCTGTGAGGTGGGTATGAGTGACGATAAGTATCGGCTGGATGATTTTGAGCTTTATCAACTGGCACGTAAGTTTCGACAAAATGTTTACAAGCTCATTAAACAGCTTCCATCTGAGGAGCGCTATTGTTTAGACCCGCAGATGAGAAAGGCGATTGTCTCAGTCACGAACAACATCGCAGAAGGACATGGACGTTGGCATTATCAGGAGAATATACGATTTTGCAGGATTGCAAGAGGTTCGGTTGAAGAAATTCTGGACGACATCAATGTTTGTATGGATGAAGGCTACGGAGAGAAATCCGTAAGCGTTCAGCTCAGGAAGGAAGGTTACGAGCTAATTGCGAAAGTTAACAGTTATATTGGCTATCTACGTAGATGTAAGCAAGGAATGGAGGAAGAACAGTCTGGTGGTCAGACACCAGACACCTATCCCTCAGAGTATCTGAACGCTTACTAGCGGTAAAATTAGTAAATGACGTTGTAGGGTTAAATAAGTTTTTGATTTTCGATTTTTGTCCAATCTAAACAGGTTAATACGCCATTTCACTAACCCATTACAAATTTGCTAAACTTTTTCCTTGACAATTTTATAGGTTAAATGGTATAATTATCTTACCTTAAAAAAATGGGAGGGAATATTATATGATGGAATTGAAATATATTTAAGTTTGGAACTTAAATCAGATAAAAAATACCTATAGGCTTAACATAACCGTATCCTTATTCTAATAAAAATCTCATAGTAGGAAATTCACCTTCTTTAAGAAGGACAAGATATATATAGAAGGGGAAAGATAAAAATGTCTACTCCATTTGAGAAGGAAATTTACGATTATGAATTAGAGGCGGATATTTCTTTTGAAAGATTGGAAAAGGTAAAGCCTACAGAAGATGAGGATACAATTTTAATTAGAAAAAGTATTGAAGGTGATAATTCTGCTTTTGAGAAATTAGTGGGTCGATATGAAGCAAGGGTTTATCACCTGATTTACAATATCTTAGAGAATAAAGAAGATGCAGAAGATTTATTACAAGAAACTTTCCTCAAGGTTTATCGATTTCTTTATCAGTTTAGAGGGGAAGCAAAATTTATTACCTATCTATATCGGATAGCAACAAATCTTTGCTTTCAAAAATTAAAGAAAAAAAAGACTTCCTATTCTCTCGATAACCTTTTAGAGGCTAATCTTAATGATGAGATGGTTGAATTAGTAAGTATGAAGTTGGGTAATCCTGAAGAAATACTTTTAAAAAAGGAACTTGGCTTAATAATAAATGAAGCTATTCAAAAATTACCTGAAAAATTCAGAGTAGTCTTTTTCCTCCGAGAAATAGAAAATTTTTCTAATAAACAAGTAAGTGAAATATTAGGTTATTCAATTGGAACTATAAAATCACAAATACATAGGATAAGGCGATTCTTACATAAGAAAATACTTCCTTATCTCACAATTTAATTTTAACCGTTGGGGTAGATACCTAAACGCTTACTTTATTTTTTTAACGAATGTTCTCCTTTCCTGAATAAGCATTCATTAGTTGGAAAGGTTAAAGATAACTATAAGCACGACAATGTAAGTTTTTCTGTAACAGAAAATAGCGATGTAAAGACAAACATAAGGGTTTTTTAATATCAGTCTGGAATACCAAATTATAAGGGAGAACATTAAAATAATGGAGTGTAATAAGATAAAAGCTCTATTATCAGATTACATAGATTTAGAGCTAAAACCTGGTTTGCAGAGTAAAGTAGAAAAACATATCTTTAAGTGTCCAAAATGTAAGTCTTATCTAATAACCTTACAGAGAACCATCCAAATATATAAGTCTGTCCTTAAACCCTCTATTCCACCTGATGTTTCTGAACGATTGCACAAAAGGCTTAAAGAAGAAATTGAGAAGTGATAGAACATAAATCCTCATAGTTATCCAACCTCTTCTCTTATTCTATGCTTGAGAGGGATCCCTGTCTTTCCACTGAAAAATAGGAAGTAGAGAGTAGAGAGTAGAAAGTAGAGAATAGAGAAAAGTAGAGAATAGAGAGTAAAGAAAACATCACTTCACACGCCTATCTCCTTACTTCCTACCTTCTATCTCCTACCACTATTTTCATCCTCCTATGTGCCGACAAGCTCGGCATGTCGGTTTCCCCTGAAAATAATCCGCAGATTTCGCAGATTACACAGATTTTTATTTTTTTATCTCCCCGCTGGCGGGGGATTAAGGGGTTAGGGAATTCTTTTATTCCCGAATCCCGAGTCCCGAGTCCCTTAATTTTCATCATCCTTTGTGCCCACTCCCTGTGGGCATGAGTGTCTCTCCTTCTAACTTTTATTTTCTATCCTTCTTGATTCTCTGCCACTGGAGGAAATTTCCACTCCCAACCCCCCATCGGGGGACAACCCGCTTCTGTCCTCTGCCTTCTGCCCTCTGCCCTCTGCTTTCTGCCCTCTGCCTTCTGTCTTCTGCCCTCTGTATTTATCTGTGTTAATCTGTAGCTGAATAATTACAAAAAATTAAAAAATTTTTGCAACCTTTTTGACAATTTTGTAATCTATTTATTTAAAGGGAAGAAATTTCCACCTGTGCGGTTAAATGTAAAATGGATAATGTAAAATGAGAAATGTCCAATGAAAATGTATAACTGAAAGGTAATGAGTCTTGCGAAGTCCTAAAATTTCCCAAATTTCATTTCCTATTTTACATTTATTTTTCCTTTGCGTCTCTGCGATGAATTAGTCTAATCGCACAGGTGGAAAAATTTGTGTAATGTGTAAGAAGAGGAGATTTTTGGGAATTATGGAGAGATGGGGATAAGATAAAAATTACATCTTCCTATCTCCAATATCTCCATTTCCCCTTTTTTATACAATTTTTTAAATAAATTGGAGGTAAATAAATTATGTGTAAAAAAATTATTTGGGGAATAATGTTGGGAATAGTGATGATTATTAATGCAAAGGTTGCTGTAGCAACAGATGTCAGTGGTACTATCACTTCAAATACTACCTGGGATGTTGCTGGCAGTCCCTACATCATCACTGCTGATGTCATTGTCGATCAAGGAGTAACATTAGAGATTGAGCCGAATGTAGTAGTTAAATTTGCGACCGATACATCATTAATCAGCTATGGGACATTGACCGCTGTTGGAATACCGAATGGGACGATTACCTTTACTTCTAATAAACCTACACCTGCTGCTGGAGATTGGACGAGTATTAAACTCAGTGGTACAGGAAGTAGTAGGAGCCAGATCAGTTATTGTCTGACACAGTATGCCAAGCAGGCAGTATATTTGGAGAACACGGATAATGTAACGATAACATATAATACAATTAGAGATAATAAAGGTAATGATGGAATTGATAATCAAGCAACTACTGGGGAGATAGGTGCTGGTATCTATTTAGTGTCGTCAACTAATAATAACATTGAGAATAATACTATTTTTAATAACATTGGTGGACAAGGAGGAGATGGTGGATATGGTGGTGGAGTTGGTGGTGCTGCTGCAGGAGGACCAGGGGTTGGAATCTATCTTTCTTCATCAAGTAAGAATACTATCTCTCAAAATACCATCTTTGATAACATTGGTGGACAAGGGGGAAGAGGAGCGCTTTTTGGAGGAGGAGGTTCAGGTGGTTCTGGAGCTGGAATTTACCTCTCTTCCGCATCAGTAGAGAATACCATCTCTCAAAACACCATTTTTAACAATGCTGGTGGGCAAGGAGGACAGAGTGGTGATTCTGCTCCAGGTGGTGCAGGCGATCCAGGGGTAGGATATGGCATCTATATTGATGATTCAAGCTGTTACAACAATACTATTGCTACAACCAATACTTATAATGGTGAGCCAATTCATTTCTACTATAGTCAAACAGGAATTATTATTGAAGATCAGATTTTAACTGGATCACCTACAACAAACTTAGGAAAGATTAACTTGATTAACTGTTCAGACTTTACTATCAGAGGAAATACTATTTCAGGAGCAAGAGGATATAGTGGTGAGAGTGGAGATCCTGAAGGTGAACAAGGAGGTAATGGAGTAGGGATATACCTATATCGCTCAGGAAGTGGTGTTGTTACAAGCAATAGTATTTCCGATAATATTGGTGGTCGTGGTGGTACCGGTCGGAAAGGTTGGTATGCAGCGAGTACAGGAGGTTCAGGTGGCATGGGATGTGGAATATACCTTTTGTCCTCTACAGATGTTGAGATTAGTGATAATATCATTTCTAACAATCAAGGTGGAAGAGGTGGTGGTTCTGCTGGTTGGGGTTCGGGTGGTAAAGGTGGACTTGGAGTAGGAATATCTCTCGGATCATCTACTTTAAACAGTATTAGTAATAACACTATTTCTAATAGCCAAGGTGGACTTTATGGAGGTGGATGGCCGTGTGGAAGAAATGGATTAGGTTGTGGTATCTATATAGACTCAAACAGTTATAATAATATTATAGATACAACTAATACCTCTGATGGTCAACCAATCCATTATTATTACAACCGGACAGGGATTATTATTGAAAATCAGACATTAACAGGAACACCTACTACAAACTTAGGAAAGATTGTTTTAATTAACTGTTCAAATTTTATTATCAGAAATAATACCATCTCTGGAGCTAGAGGAGATAATGGTAAAACTGGTTGGGCTAATCAAGTAGGTCATCCTGGTGAAATTGGTGCTGGAATTTACATTTTATCATCAACAGGTAATACTATAATTGATAACACTATCTCTGATAATCAGGGGGGATTAGGTGGAGGAGGTGGTGGTGATGCTTCAGGTGGACCTGGTGGTATAGGAACGGGAATATACCTTGGTTCATCTACAAATAATACTATAAGTGGCAACACAATTTCTAATAACAGTGGCGGAGAAGGTGGTCATGCTACTTATGGCAATAATTCTTCGGTAGGTGGCTGTGGTGGTGATGGTGCTGGAATTTATCTTTTATCATCAACTGATAATACTATTCTCTCTAATAATATATTAGAGAATAGTGGAGGTAGAGGAGGTGGTGTTTATCAACAAGGTAATACTGGTGGTGTCGGTGCTGGTATATACTTAAACTCATCAGATAATAACAATATTAGTAGAAATAGTATCACAGACAATAATGGTGGTACAGGTGGCACTGGTAATTGTAGCCGAAATAAAGCTGGTGGTGCTGGTGGTATTGGTGCTGGTATATACTTAAACTCATCAGATAATAACAATATCAGGGAGAATAATGCCATTACAGATAATAGTGGTGGTACAGGTGGCAGTGGTTGTCCCATTGGTTCAAATGGTAATGGAGTTGGTATCTACGGTGCCTCTTCAGAAGTTGCCAATCTTATCTACAATAACATCTACAACAATACAACCTATAACCTCTCAACTGACATCTCTCCGGGCACACAAACAGCAGAATATAACTGGTGGGGAACTTCAGTTGAGTCTGAAATTGTAGCTAAACTATCTGGTAAGATTGATTATATTCCCTGGTTGATGGGGACATGGACAGAATCAGCACAGATTACAATCTCACCTACTTCTGGTACTGTGGGTACCATCGTCACTGTAGAAGGTGAAGGATTTGGAAGTACAGAAACTGTACAGATAGATTTTGGAACGACTAAGACGATTACTACTGCCGCAACTAATGGCTTAGGAACTTTCTCAGTTACTTTCACTATTGATAACCAGCCAGCAGGTACAACTACAGTTACAGCTACTGGTCTTACATCTTCCTATTCTGCTACTGCCACATTTACAATAATTTCCATTACACAACCAGAGATTACTTTAATATCACCAACCTCTGGTACCGTGGGTACCATCGTTACTGTAGAAGGTAACGGGTTTGGTTCAACAGAGGCTATTCGGATAGACTTTGGGACAACTAAAACAATTAAAATAAGCACTACCAATGGAAGTGGACAATTTACTACTACTTTTACAGTCGATTACCAACCAGGCGGAACTACTACTCTAACCGCAACAGGGCTTACTTCCAATTTAGTCGCTACGGCTACCTTTGTGACCATCACCCAGCCAACTACCGTTATTGAGCAAGAAGACTTCTGGAGATATACATATTCACCTAACTCTGGCTGGGAAACATTAGGATATGATGACAGTAGTTGGAGTAAAGGCAGAGCTCCTTTCGGAAATCAGTCTGATGGTGATTGGATTCCTCATACAGATTGGCCTGCAGGGACGACACTATACCTTAGAAAGTATATTGATTTACCTGCATCTGCTAAATTGACTATCTATACTGGCGTAGATAACGAAATCCATATCTATATAAATGGTGTTAATATTTTTAATGCCTCTGCTCATGGATTTACATATCGCTGGGAATATACATTTGACATTCCTAAAGGATATATAAACCCAGGAAGAAATGTAATTGCTGTGCAAGCAGTGGATTGGGGTGGCGCGACAGGATTTGATCTGAAGGCTATTGCTGAGGTCAATATACCTCCAATGGGTTCTATGGCAATTAGTTCTGTGCCTTCGGAGGCAAAAATTTACTCAGATGGAATGGATACAGGTAAACTCACTCCTGCTGTCTTGACCAATCTATCCACAGGTAGTCATCAAATTGTCTTAACTAAGCCTTTGTATAACAATTGGGCTGAAACTGTTACTGTATCCTCAGGACAGACTACAGAAATAGATGTTCCTCTTAGACTTTCTCCAACAATTATCCTTACCCCTATTTCTGGTACTGTTGGAATTATAATCACAGTTACAGGTGAAAACTTTAGTCCAAATGAGGCAATTAGGATTGATTTTGGTCTGATTTCTTCAATTACCATCGCCAGTACTACTGCCTACGGCACCTTTGCCACTACTTTTACGGTATCTTCTCAACCAGCAGGAACCACTACTATTGTGGCTACTGGTCTTACCTCCGGGTCAAAAGCCTATGCTACCTTCACGCTTACTATTCCGGCGCAAGCAACACTGACTGTCCGATTAGACCAGATTGATGCCGCTAAATTCCCAACTATCGAATGCCATGTCCGTGTAACTCAAGGAACTACATCTATTGCAGGACTGACTGCGGATAATTTCCAATTAACCGAGCAGTCTGAATTAGAATCTATAGCGACCGTAGAGATAATCAGTGTCAGTGCAACTAATTCCGCCGGAGTAGCCATCGCCCATGTATTAGATAGAAGTGGTAGTATGCAAGGTCAGAAGATAACAGATGCTAAAACTGCCGCTAATTCCCTTGTTGATATGATGCAACCTCTGGATAGGATGGCGATAGTCTCCTTTGCTTCAAATGTTACTGTTGACCAATCCTTTACCAGTAATCAATCTGCCTTACATACCGCTATTAACAACTTAGTTGCCGATGGAGCCACGGCTTTGTATGATGGCATATATACGGGAATAGGTCAATGCACACAAGAAATTGGTGTTAAAGCAGTTATTGCTTTAACCGATGGTCAAGAAAATAGTAGTTCACATACTCAGCAACAGGTAATTGATTATGCTATTGCCAGTGCTGTGCCTGTTTATACCATTGGTTTAGGCAGTGATGTGAATACTGACATACTTACGCAAATTGCCACAACTACTGGTGGAACATATCATTTTGCACCAAACTCTACTCAGCTACAAGAGATATTTGCAGATATTAGAGAAGAGATAGAACAGCAGTATTTAGTTACTTATAATACTCATAACCCGAATTATGATGGCACACTGCGGAATGTAGTCATTACTGCGAGTTATAACTCTGCCATTGGCTCAGATTCTGGGACATATCGTGTAGATGAACCACCGAAAATTATCCGCACCCCAGAAACTATTGCCTTAGGTTCACAAAGTCAACCTGCCAACCAACCATTGACTATCGCCGCAACCATTACTGATAATACCGCAGTTACTAATGCCACCTTATTCTATCGACATTCGGGAACACTAACCAGCTATTCTCAGCTGACTATGACTCATATGGGTAATAACCTGTATAAAACAACTATCCCAGCCGCAAGTGTTAATTACCCGGGCGTGGATTACTATATCACTGCCTCAGATGGTAGATTAGTCGCTTCAGACCCAAAAAACAATCCTGAAATCTACCCATATCAGATTGCGGTATATCCTAATGAAAAACCAGTGATTATACATACCCCTGTTTCTGGAGCGTTAATTAACTCATCAGTAACTATTACTGCCTATGCTACGGATACCACAGATTATGTTACTTCGGTAACCTTATCCTATCGTATCAAGGGTTATGTGCTTTATGAGAATGTAGTTATGACTAAGGCAGGTAATACTTATACCGCTACCATACCGGCGAATAAGATGACCTTTGTCGGGGTCGAATACTATATTGTCGCGATGGACAATTATGGTTTGCGGGCATATCACGGCACAGATGTTAATCCACACTACATTCGTCCCAATGTTCCACCGAGTATAACCATTACCGCACCACCAGCACAAGGGGCTTATGCTACCAGTTCTTATACCATCGCCTGGGTAGATGCTGACCCGGATAATGATGCCCAAATATCACTCTACTATGATACCAATAACACTAACTATGACGGCTCAACTATCACTACTGGACTTTCTGAGGATAGCAGTATCAATAGCTATATCTGGAATCTCTCAACTATCCCCGAAGGTAGTTACTATATCTATGCCTTGATAGATGATGGCACTAATACACCCGTCTATGACTACAGCAATGGACCATTAAATATTGATCATTCACTACCACGAGCAACCATTACTACCACCCCTGCCTCACCAATTACTGCTGCTGGGACAGTCTATGTTATCTTAACTGCCTCAGAAAAATTATCTGCCGTCTCACTGACATTTACTCCCTATGGTAAATCACCTCTCTCTATACCGTTGACTACCACGGATTATATCACCTGGCAAGGTAATTTCCAGGTTACTCTTTATACTGGCGATGGAATAGGCACATTTAACTATTCCTTGAAAGATTTATTCAATAATATTGTTACCGGAAGCCAAACTTTTGAGATAGATGTTTCAGGGGTAATATTTACGCAGTCAAATTATACCTTCAATGTTGAGAAGGACTATAATCAGCAGGGATTGGTTAGGGTTAAGAATATCGATAATGAGCCACACCAATTCTTCGCAGAATCTATTAATGTCCCTAAACCAATAGCGGTAAATTTTATGGGTGATGGTTCTGTGGATAATCCGATTACCTTACAGCCCGGGGAAGAGACAAATCTTATTCTATCAATGCATACCCAATATGCCACGAAAACAAATTACTCCCTCGGCGGTAACTTGACCAATGATAAAGGGTTAATCTCGCATACGACAATAAATATTAATGTTCGCCTGCCCGAGGTTAGATTTACGGTTAGTCTTATCAGTGAAGACCCAATGACATTAGCCAAAACCTATAGAATTACCAATACGGGTGCTGACCCAATTCCGGATTTAACCATTGACCTCGGTGCACTTAAAGATAAGGTGATTATGCATCCGTTACTCTATTCGCTATACTTAGGCACATCGAGTTCAGTTGAATTTAAGCTCATCCCCATTATCACTGAGACTTTTAGTGGGCTATCTGGCACCTGGAGTGTGAGTAGTGGAGATAAGGTGGTGGAGGTTCTTACTACCTGGCAGGTTACAGGAACCATCTATAAGGTAACATTAAATCAGCCCAAACTCGTCTTTGATATTAATTATCTATATCAATATGAATTAGAACAACATAAAGTAATAGTGGGATATTGTCCTAATGGAGCACCAATCTGGGGATGGGTAGCAGACCCGAGGTTAATTAAGAGCATTGACCCATTCTATATACCAACAGGATTTGGAACTTCAAATGTCAAAAGTGCAAACTTGAGTATGCATTTTACAGAAGGAAATATTGAGCAAAATCGCAATACCTATATCTATATGAATAATAATGAAGTGGGTAGATTAATAAATGTTAATCCGGAAGGGTATTATACATTTCCAGTTGCGCCAGACTATTTTATGTATCCCGACCCGTATGTTGGTAATCGCCGCAATGAGATTAGTATGGAGACAGATATAAATCCTGCTCATTTAGCCTGGGTAGGTAATTTCAGGGTTACCATACTCTTAGATAAGTTTGAGGTGTATGTTATTGCTACAAGTTCAGCGGCGGCTACCGCTACTGCCTGGGCATTACCCTATGTGCATCATAATTCAGACCAACTATTTGTCAATATTACTCAACCACCAGAGGGATTTGAGTATAAGATAGGTGCGAAGGTGCAGATTAAGGCTGAGGTAAAGGATGAGCATGACATCTTCCAGTGGCTCTGCAATGTCTGTGTAAGTTTTACCAATAGCACCCAAACACTGAATTTATACGATGATGGCATGCATAATGATGCCGGTGTAAATGACGGTATTTATGCCAACTACTGGTATCCTGCCAATGAAGGTAGTGTTACTATCACCGTGGTGGCGAATAACTGTAAGACACAGGCGACTGCGACAGTTAGTGGCAATATTATTGGCAATCGACCGCCGAGCATAGACATTCTTACCCCTACTGAATTACAAACATTACAAGGAACTACCACTATCTCGTATCAAGCCACAGACCCAGATGGCGATAGTTTATATTTCTATATCTATTATAGTGCCTCCTCGATTGGTCCCTGGAATCTGTTCTACAGTGGCGTAAATACTGTCTATCTCTGGAATACTAATATCCTGGAAAATGGTATTTACTATATTCGGGTAGTAGCCAGTGACCCTAACGGATTGACAGGCTCAGATACCGTCAAGGTAACTGTAAAGAATAAAAAACCAAAGATTAGAGTTAATCCTACTGCTGGCTCTCAATGTGCCTTAGTTACGGTTTATGGTGAAGACTTTGGTGCGACAGAGACGGTTCAGATTGACTTTGGGTTACATCTTAATATTACTACTGGCATGACTAATGCCGAAGGCTCATTTACTACCTTTTTTACTGTCGATACGCAACCGGTTGGCACAGTCTCAGTAGTCGCTACCGGTATTGATTCACACCTGAGGGCCTCTGCAGATTTCACTATTACTGCACTACACTATATCAAAGGATATATTCGCTATGCGAATGGTGAAGGAATTCCAGGCATCAAAGTCTATTTAATGAGCCCAATAGTAGATGACTGTTTTATCACTTCATCTGATGGTTATTATGAATTTACCGGTTTGCCCACCGGATATTATCGTGTAAGACCATATAAAGAATGGTATACATTTGAGCCAGCAGGAAGGGAATACCGCATACTTACTGCCAGTTGCGATAATCAGAACTACATCGGGACACCACAGAGGTATTATATTAAAGGTAGATGTAACACAGAGGCAGATGAAGGGATAGGTGGAGTGCAGGTAGTTTTATCAGGTTCTGTGCAGGCAACCTATACTACTAATGCCAGTGGATATTATGCCTTCTGGGATGTTCCGGCGGGCACATATACCATCACCCCTTATAGGCAATTCTATACCTTTGTTCCGGCAAATAGAATCCTTCCTAACATAGATTTCCATCAAGCAGGACAGGATTTTGTTGGCACATCTACTACTGTAGAAAGATATTATATCAAAGGAACTATCACGGATATGAGTCATAATCCGTTAGCCGGGGTAAGGGTATATCTGTTTGGCACGATGGATAATGTTTTTATCACCAGAGCAGATGGTTATTATGAATTTACCAATCTTGAGTCAGGTTATTATCGAACCAGCCTGTGGAAACAAGGATATACCTTCGAACCATCTGGCAGAAGATATGAATACCTGTGTAGCCATTATGAGCATCAAGACTTTGACGATGATGGTCCACCACAAGGAATTCAACCACCACCACCTACCAGTACACTCACATCGCTATTCTTTGTAGTAAAGGATAATGCAGGAAAAGGAATACCAGGGGCAAAGATTACACTGATGCCATTAAATGTAGAAAATGTAGTGAGGGTCTTCAGACCCGTTGGGGAAAACGCAGAAAATGTAGTGAGGGTCTTCAGACCCGTTGGGGAAAACGCATCTAAAGATGCTCACTACAGACCCGTCTCGGCTGAGATTATCACTGATGAAAATGGTATGGCAGATATGGTCAAGCCTATCTGGGAATTGTCTGGTAACTACACCATAAAGGTGGTAAAGTTAGGGTATAACTGTGAAAGTGAGGAGATTACTATTACGGATGAGGAATCGGTTTTTGACCTTGACTTTGTCTTAGAAGCATCACAGCCGTTACCACCCCAGAATAAACTTTACCAGAATTACCCAAATCCATTCAATCCCAATCAGGAAGAAACACAGATTCCGTATGATTTAGCCGTGAATGCTCATATAGTCATTAAGATTTACAACATTGCTGGAGAATTAGTCAGGACATTAGAGGAAGATAAACTTGCCGGGTCAAATATTACTACCCCATGGAATGGTAGAAATGATGATGGTGATATTGTCTCCAACGGCGTCTATTTCTATCAATTACATATTGGTGGAAGTGTAGTTGGGACTAAGAAGATATTAGTAATAAAATAGGACGCAGATGTACAGGATTTACAGGATTTTTAAAAAATATTATCCTAATAATCTACGGAGAAAAATCTTGCGTCCCAAAAAAGGAGGTAAAATAAAATGTTAAACAAAAAGGTACAACAGGTAAGTATAACTCTATTTCTTTCTTTACTCTCTACTCTCTACTTTCTACTTCCTAATGCCGAGGCAGGGGCGGATACCGGCGCTGATTTCTTAAAGCTGGGCGTAGGAGCAAGGGCATCTGCAATGGGTGAGGCATTTTGTGCCGTAGCAGATAGTGTTGACTCTATTTATTACAATCCGGCAGGATTAGCCCGGCTGAAACAAAAAGAGGTCTCTGCAATGTATGGCGATAAACGAGAGGATACTGCCCGCACATCATTAGTTTATGCCCAGCCACTACAAGAATGGGAAGCTGGTGGCGTATTAGGAATAGGTATCATCTATCAAGACTTAGGTGAGATAGAACTGCGTGATAAATCTAATCAACCACAAGGTTCTATCAATCCCGCTGAGTTTGCCGTGATTTTCTCCTATGCGAAAAAGTCTTATGAAAATCTATTATTAGGTGGGAATGTAAAATACATCCAACGCGAGCTTAAGAAAATAAAGGCTAAAGCCGTTGCCTTTGACCTTGGTCTCCTATATTTCCCGCAAATCCCAAAATTCCTAAACCTCTCAGGAACAGGTTTAACTACAGGTCTGTGTCTGGAGAATATAGGTAGTAAGATAAAGGGTGATGAGTTGCCGTTAAACTTACGGCTTGGTGTAGCGTATTCGCCTTTAAATAATCTCTGCTGTAGTTTAGATGTGAACCAACACCTTTATAATTCCGACTTATGTTGGAATCTTGGGCTTGAATATAGATATAGTTTGTTGGCTGTCCGACTGGGCTATTTTGACAAAGGAAGACAGATAAAGGGATTGAGTTATGGGTTTGGAATAAAGTATCTGGGTTATCAGCTTGACTTTGCTAATCTTGCCAGTGGTGAGATGGAAAATGCAGAAGATATGAACCGCATATCCCTCTCAGTGAGTTGGTAGCCGCAGGCTTGTATCCTGCGTAGCTCGGGTCAGTTCTGAAGAGTAAATTTCCACCTGTGCGATTAGACTAATTCATCGCAGAGACGCAAAGGAAAAATAAATGTAAAATGTAAAATAGGAAATGAAAAATGGGAAATTTTAGTACTTCGCAAGACTCATTACCTTTCAGTTATACATTTTCATTTTACATTTCTCATTTTACATTATCCATTTTACATTTAACCGCACAGGTGGAAAATTCTCTGCGTCTCTGTGCCTCTGCGGTGAACAATTACGAAAAATTTCTCTCTTCAAACAAAAGCAAAAAGGAGGTGGTAAGATATTTCAACGCTGGCGAAGAGTTAACATAAAAATCTAAAACAAAAGGAGGTGAAAAAAAATGAAAAAACTAACATTACTTACTATGCTTGTCCTTGGGCTACTTGCTACCGCTACCTATACAACTACAGTATACGCAGAAGATACACAAGCTTATTATACGCAGAACAACACACCTGTTCCTTCATCTATTGCATGGGGAACTGGAGTGAATACACCCTACCAGAGCTTCGGTGGAGGTCCCTGCGTAGCAACAATGACCCATACTTTTTACTATGACAGAGAATGTATAGTAGTGGATATTGATGATGACCACCTTGAATGGACATCCAGAGCGGGTGAGGCTGATTATATGATTATGTGGACAAATATCTATGCCTGGGCAGCGGCTACTGGAACATATTATTTGCAGATAACTGCTACAGGAACTGACCATATAAAGAGAAGTGATGGAGCGACTATCACCACATCCTATGCGTTAGTACCACCAAGTGGTCCACATCCTACTCCAGGTGATTTTATCCTGGCACCAGCCTTCAATGGTAATCTACCAAATACTCCAATTGAGGGTGTCAATGGTTCCCCAGTAAGATATGATAGAGACCTGTGGGCAAGGGTCCAACCAACCAACAATAATCCATTAGGAAAATACGAGGATGTATTCTACCTCACCTTTGCAATTACACTGACACCGTAGGAGGAACACACTATAAGAGTAGCAGTGTAGAACGAGAAGTAAGAGAGACCTGTTTCCTTTTTGTCGGAGAGGGGCGGGTCTCTCTTTTTTATAGCGGTTATTAACTGGAAGTTTACATAGGATAATACCCATAAATAAGGCATGAGAATAATCGTTCCGTTAGGAACATAATATTGGTAGGAATAGATAGACAAATCAATCAGTTCCGTAGGAACGATATATTGGTAGGAATAGATAGACAAATCAATACAGTTCCGTAGGAACGATATATTGGTAGAAAATTTAATTCTAAGTAAAGTTTTGAATAATAACTGCTATATTCTTTGTGTCCTCTGCGTCTCTGCGGTGAAAAACTATTTTAATTTTTTCTCTTCCCTTTTATACATTTTTATGGTAAAATACTAATATGCTAAAGAAATTTATCTTAATGTTATTTATATTATTTCCAACTATTAGTAATGCAGGTAATTGGGTAGCGTTTAAAGAAGGTATTACTTCGCCTACAAAGCCTGAGATTATAGTTGTAAAAGAGGATGCTTCAGGTATTACCTTAGATGCAAGTATCTTGGGGATGAAGGTAGAAGCACGGAGCACGGAGCACGGAGCACGAAGTGTAGGGACAGAGATATTTCAGTTGCTTAGTATTCCAGGGCATGAATATAGCTATACCCAGGAAGTAGGCAAACCCAAACTGCCATTCCTTCAAATTCTCCTTGCCATCCCGGATGATGTAGAAATTAATCTTTCCTCTATTTCTACTTCCCACTTCCCACTTCCTACTTCCTACTTAATCTATCCCGTGCCAAAGCAAGTAATCAAGACCACCCCTGAAGGCTACAAATACATCGCTGAGGAGTTCTACATAGATGAAGATTTCTACAAGCAAGACATCTGGTATCCGCAAGAGGATAAAGTTATCACTTATCATACCAGTTATCTTCGTGACCAGCGGATACTTTATCTACAAATCCATCCTATTCAGTTTAACCCGGCAAAAAATCAGCTTCAGGCTTATTCTAATCTGAAGATAGAGATAAAATACATGGCTAAAAAGGGCAGAAGTATTTCGTTAAAGCAGTCAAAGATGGCAGAGCCTTTTGCTAATGTCTTGCAGAAATCTGTATTGAATTACCTAGGCTACGGGTCTAAAGACCCTCACTACTTTCGTGCACCTAAAAGAATAGGCACGGTTACTTACCCCAGTATCCTTAAAAGCCCCAATAACTCAGCAGATTATTTGATTATCACTTCTTCATCTTATTACCATAATTCTGATGTAGCCAGACTGGCTGAACATCGTGCTGAGTTCAACGGCTTTGATGTGGCTGTGGTTAATACTACCTCTATCTACAATGAATTCCCTATTACCGATAAAGGCACAACTACATCTATTAAGGACTTCATCAGATATGTCTATTATAATTGGTCTGCCCCATCTATGGAGGATAATCATCTGGGATATATCCTTATATTTGGGGATGGGGAGGAGACCCGGGATTCTTATGTTCCATCTAAAGAGATTCGAGAGATATATCCAACTATAAGAAATCCGGTATCTGACCCGTGGTATGCTTGTATTAATGATGAAGATTTGGATTGGAGCTACTGGACAGTGGATATAATGATTGGACGATTGCCTGTAGAGACTGGGACAGATGCAAAGACAATGGTAGATAAAACAATCGGCTATGAAAAGACCCCTGAGTTAGGTCAATGGCGTAACAAGATTTTATTAGTTACAGGCGAAGATGGTCTTGAACTCACAGTAATAAAGGATAATTACCTTTTACCTGCCGGGTTTGAAGTCGCTGAAACTACCCGCGGTGATGAGGTGTTTAATGCCATAGATAGTGGTCAATTATTGGTCTCCTATTCTGGACATGGTGTCCCATTCGGATGGGCAACGAATCCTGCTTTTTCTGCTGAGCACGATGTCTCAAAACTCTCTAATAGAGGCAAACTACCTGTAGTTTTAGCCGCTGCTTGTGATACCGCTTGTTTTCAATATGATTATGATTATGTTATAGGAGAAACATTCCTCACAAAAGAAAATGGAGGGGCTATTGCCTATTGGGGGGCATCTGATCCTACTGGGGCAAATACTGATATATTCATTATAAAGGCATACCAGTTCATAGCCGACTACACCCCAAATACCTTCTATCTTGGACAAATAACCCTTAATACCTATTTTCAGTCATTACCACAAGAATGGAACCTATTAGGAGACCCTGCACTAACTATCTCACGGGTAGGTCTTGAACCAGGTAAGGCAGAGTTAGAGGTTGAACCAGTTGATATCAGGTTTAATCCCCAATCCCCTAAACCTGGCCAGCAGACAAATATCTCTGCAATTATCCATAATCTCGGGGATATAGATGCAAAAGATGTATTAGTCCAATTCTTCCTTGGCAAACCTGGTGAGGGTGGGATGGAAATAGGCTCTAAAACAATCCCTGCCATCAAGAGTAATGACCAGGAAACAGCAGTCATAGATTGGAAACAAAATCTACCTATCGGAGAATATCCAATCTATGTAATAATCAATCCTTATAATACCATTTTAGAAGCAGGGACAATCAATAATACCACCTGTAAATCTATAGAGATAAATTTCTATCAAGAAGGCTATCCTAAAATCCCTGAGGGAGGATTTACCATAGAAAACTCTCCTGTCATAGGAGATGTAGATGGGGATGAGGATTTAGAAGTGATGGCTTGTGCAGGAGGATATGTGTATATCTGGCATCATAATGGTTCGCCACTAAATAATTGGTATAAGATAATCCCTGACCTTGCAACACCTTCTCCTCCTCTTTTAGCCGAGGTGGATAATGATGATGGATTAGAGGTGATAAAGAATGGTGGTGGAGGATTCTACATCTTAAGGTCTGATGGTAGTAATCTCGCTGGTTTCCCAATCTCAGGGTCAAATACAAGCAGTCCTGCCCTTGGAGATATAGATGGAGATGGGGATTTAGAGATTGCTATAGGGATGAACAATAAATTCTATCTCTTCCATCATACCGGAGAATTAGTAAAAGGAGATTGGCCTATAGATATAGCCGTAAACCAGAACTATCACCCAATGATAGCAGATATAGATAGAGATGGTCATCTTGAAATTATTGTCCTTGCTGATAAGATATATGTCTTTAATAGCGAAGGTAAGTTAATTCCTGGGCAATGGCCTAAGAGTATCTCAGGGTATATATTTACTAATGGATTGGCTATAGGTAATATTGATAATGATGATGAATTAGAGATTCTCATTGTGACACAAGAGGAACCAAAGATATTTTTGCACGCCTTGAATTATGATGGAACTAATGTGACAGGTTATCCGAAACAGGTAGGAGGAATGGATTATGACTATCCATATTCAGTTACCCCTGGAGATATTGACAATGATAAAGAAATGGAAATAATTATTGATTGTAGAAAATCTATATATGTATTAAATTCTGATGGTAGTGATTTTCCAGGTTGGCCCAAAGGAGGAAGGGAAAGGGGACCATCTTATCCAGTAATTGCAAATGTAGATGGAGATAAAGTCTTAGAGATTATAGAAAGTAGAGATGATATGAAGGGAACGGTCACTATTTGGAATAATGATGGGACTAATCAAACAGATTTGTTTTTGAAACCAGGGGATAAAAGGACATCACCCTTTGTTGTGGGAGATATGGATTTAGATGGAGATATAGAAGTAATCTGTGGTGGGGAGGATTATAAAGACTTAGGTCGGGCATTACCAAAGATTTACATCTGGGACTACTGGGGCAGTTGTACCGCTGGGGCACTGGAATGGCCGATGGCAAATCACGATATGCGCCGGACTAATTGCTATAATACAGATATTGTCCCCCCTTCTCGCATAACTGACCTTAAGGCGCTTAATCCCAAACCTACCTCTATTGACTTAACCTGGACTGCACCTGGTGATGACAAAGATAAAGGCTCTTCTACCTGCTACTACATCCGCTACGCTACCTGGACCATTACCCCACAAAACTGGCACCTGACTAATAAAGCTACATCCACTATTGTTCCCAAAGATGCTGGCTCTCCTGAATCTTTTACCGTCCCTAACCTCTGCCCAACTACCACCTACTACTTCTGTATTCGCGCCAGGGATGATGACTTCAATCTCTCCCCACTTTCTAATATCACCTTTGAGAAAACACTGTCACCAGCAATGATTACCCTGATTTCACCTACAAGAGGTGTAGTAGGTAAGCGGGTTACTATTAGCGGGTGCAATTTCTACCCGACAGAGACCATTCGCATAGAATTTGGCAATACTACCACTATTGCTCTATCTACCTGTGTTGGTGGTTCTTTTACTACTACCTTTACCGTTAATGACCAGGGATTTGGCACGATAACCATTACTGCCTATGGACTTATTTCAGGATATGAGGCAAGGGCGTCCTTTTATATCACTGCCGTAGAATATTTTCTGTTTGCCACAATTTCCTCTCCCCAAATAGCCGGGACAGGATTTCGAATAAAGATGACTGCTTATGATGAATTTGGTGATGTAGTGCTAAATTTCAAAGATAAAGTTGGACTCTCTGACCTTTCTCAAACCATTCAACCTACTATCACCTCTAACTTCACTGATGGCATCTGGGATGGCACAGTTAGCATCACCAGAGCAGGCACGAGCGCGATTACTGCAGGTTACCAGAGTAAGACAGGCACAAGCAATCCATTTTATGTCTGGCCAGGCGAGCCAGTTAAATTCATCGTCTATCCTGAAAATCCTATCTACATCCTGGCAGGGGGTTCAGTAAGCATCACTGCCCAATTAAGCGATGTTTATGGTAATGCGGTTGGGTCTGCAGGGATTAGTTGTAATTTAGAGGTAGTGGTGCTTTCTGGTAAAGCAGGAACACTATCTGCCACCACTTCTACTACCACCAATACCGGTCAGATAAACACTATTACCTACTGGGTTTCCCCTCATGCCAACGATAAAGTCAGGATAAAACTCCTATCTACTCTACCACCTGCTACCTCCGGCACTATTACTACCACTTCTGGCGAATTAGCAATGTTCACCTTCGATACTATTGCTACCCAGACTGCGGGGATGAATTTCCCCATTAAAATCACCGCCAGAGATGCCTACGAAAATCCTATCCCTTTTACCAGGACAGTAACTCTAATTGACTTCAGTAACAGCCTTAAACCTACACAGACTACTTCATTTATAGATGGTCTGTGGGCTGGATTTGGCTCTATCACCGTAAGAGGCACTACCAGTATTACTGTGATTTATGGGGATATTCGAGGCACAAGTAACACCTTCTGGGTCTGTGGCGGCGAGGTAGAGTATTTTGTCATTAGCAGCATAACTACTCAAACCGCAGGTATTAGTTTCCCAGTCAGCATCAATGCCTATGACCGCTGGAGAAATATTGCTGATATGTTTAACTCATCCGCCATACTAACTGATACCAGCCACAGCATTAGCCCGACTAAAACCACAAACTTTAGCCTGGGCATCTGGGATGGCACAGCTAGCATCACCAAAGCAGGCACAACCACGATTATGGCAGGTTATCAAGGTAAAACAGGCACAAGCAATCCCTTCTTTATTACCCCCAGTAGCCTCGACCATTTCTTAATCGGCACTATCACCAATCAAATTGCTGGGATAGATTTTCCTGTCGTCCTCACTGCAAAAGATGCCTACAACAATACAGTAAGCACCTTTACCGATAAGGTGCAATTGGAAGATACCAGCCTAACATTGAATCCAAAGATAACTGATAATTTTGTGGCAGGTATCTGGGATAGTATTGGCTCTATTACCAGAACAGGCACTACCTCGATTACAGCAAGTTACCAGGGAAAAACAGGCACAAGCAATCCCTTCTTAGTTAGCCATAACATTCTTGCCCATTTTCTGATGGGGACTATTAGCAATTGTGTAGCAGGCGTTCCTTTTCCCATAACCATTATGGCACAAGATTCTTACGGTAACACGATGCTTAACTTTAGTGATAAAGTCCAGTTAGAGGATAGCTCGCTGAGCTTGAATCCGAAGTTAACCACCAACTTTGTGGCAGGTATCTGGGATGGCATTGGCTCTATTACCAGAACAGGCACAACCTCGATTATGGCAGGTTACCAGGGGAAAACAGGCACAAGCAATCCCTTCTTAGTTAGCCATAACCGCCTTGACCATTTTCTGATTGGGACTATTAGCAATTGTCTTGCGGGCATTCCTTTTCCCATCACCATTATGGCACAAGATTCTTACGGTAACACGATGCTTAACTTTAGTGATAAAGTCCAGTTAGAGGATACCTCACTGACCTTAAATCCGAAGCTAACCACCAACTTTATGGCAGGTATCTGGGATGGCATTGGTTCTATTACCAGAACAGGCACAACCTCGATTATGGCAGGTTACCAGGGAAAAACAGGCACAAGCAATCCATTTTTAGTCCAGGCTGGCAGTCTTTCCTTGATTAAGGTTATGCCAGGAAGTGTAACCTTGCTGCCTGATGAATCACAATTATTCACCAGCAGAGGCTATGATGGCAATGGGAATGAGAAAGAAGTGGGAAATGGGAAATGGGAAGTAGGAAAAGAGATAGGGAGTTTGAGTAATATTTTCGGCACAATGACCAGATTTACTGCTGGCACAAAGGCAACATCAGGCATCATCAAGGTAAGTGCAGAAGAAGTTATTGGCACGGCTAATATCCGAATTGTGCCAGGAAAACTGGCAAAGATAACCATTCTGCCCAAAGAGGTGGTGGTAGAGGTAGCCGGGACTTCCACATTTACCGCTTATGGATATGACAAATATGGGAATGAGAAAGAGGTAGGAAATGGGAAATGGGAAGTAGGAAGTGAACTGGGAAAGTTGACCAATGTTATTGGCACAAACACGACTTTTGTCGCCGGGACAAAACCAGGCAAAGGCACACTTACCTACACAGTAAGAGAAGCGGTTATGAACCTTCATCTCACAAATGAATCTGTCCCCCTCGGGATGTGGATTAAGGGGGAGGAAAGAAATAATCTCCCCGAGCCCCGAGCCCCGAATCCCGAGCCCCGAGCTCCGAGTCCCGAGTCCCGAGCCCCGAGTCCCGAGTCCCGATTTTCAGAGGAGATAATTGGAACAGCCAGCATAACTGTCAGGTCTGGTAGAGTCAGTCGATTTGACTTTGACCCGATTAACCATCAGATTATCAATACGAAGTTTGGCATTAAAGTAACTGCCCTGGATAGATACGGCAATCTGGCAAATGATTACAACCAAACGGGTTATCTTACAACTAACTTTGGTCAGATAAAACCTACCGCTATCACCTTCAAAAACGGTATATCTACCGGCACAGTAATGATTGAGACTAACAAGGCAGGACCTGATGTCCGTATCAGTCTTAGAGCCGAGGCAATAGAGTCTCAGAGTAATGATTTTGCGGTGTTATACGATGACGCAAGTAATGTAAAGGTTGAAGAGGGAGGCTTGAAGATAGACATTAAGTCTCATAGTGTAAGTAAAGATTATTACCTAAAGATAGATAAACCAGGTCTGGATGAGGATGAGATTAAGATAGCGAATTTGCAGATGAATCATTATAACCCCGGATTTTGTCTGCTAACTGACACCATTATCCGTATAGTAGCTAAAGATGGGGATAAGAAACCGATAGAAGGTGATTTTGGGACACGAACGACCAGAATGATGATTTATTACCATCAGCCACCCAAGAATGTAGCCGAGGAGACATTGAAATTATACATTCTGGATGAGGAATCAATTGAATCGAGGTGGGTGGAGATAGCCAATGCACAGGTCTTAATCGGAGGTAATTTTGTCTATGGCAATATACCGCATTTTGGGACATTTATTTTGATTGGGGAAGGGATACCGGCGGGTTTTGATGGGGTTGTGGTCTATCCGAATCCGTTCAAGCCAAGCCGCGGGGATGAAAATATCGTTTTTGAAGGGTTACCAGAGGATACCCAAATTCGCATCTACGACATCTCAGGTAGTTTAGTCAAAGATGAAGAAGGCAAACGCGCCACCTGGATTTGGGATGTTCGGAATAATTATGGGAAGAAGATAGATAGTGGGGTATACATCTATGTGTTGACCACTGGCGATGGGAAGAAGAAGACAGGGAAGATTGCGATTATCAGGTAAGGAAATGTAGGTAAGGAAATGTAGTGAGGGTCTTTAGACCCGTTTCATGGAAAGCTTGCATTTAAAAGGGGAACGCATCTAAAGATGCTCACTACAGATAGAAAAAATTATATTTATTTTAATCCTGATAATCTGCGAAAATCTGCGTCCTATTAATTTTTGGAACACAGATGAACAGATAACACAGATTATATATTCTCTAATTCACTAATTCCCATAAACCCATACCTTTGGGTTAAAAT
>JBFLYA010000007.1 GCA_040757115.1 bacterium
ATTTAAAAAATTCACTTGTATCCGAACATACTATTTTTGTGCCTTTTTAGGGATATAAGTCAAGAAAAATATTTTTAAAAAAACTTAATTTTTTACTTGACATTTCACCATAAGACTTTGTGCCCTGCAGGGCTATGAGTGTTTCTCCTTCATCCATTTTTCACTATCCTTTTCTATCCTCCCATAGTAAATTTCTCACCCAGATATATTTCCCTTGCCTTTGGGTCATTAATCAGGTCTTGAGAAGTCCCGGAGAGAAGTATTTCTCCTTGATACATAATATAGGTGCGGTCGGTTATTTCCAATGTTTCCCGAACATTATGGTCAGTAATCAGCACGCCTAATCCTTTTTCTTTAAGGTGAGAGACAATAGTTTGAATATCATCCACGGCAATCGGGTCAATGCCGACAAAAGGTTCATCTAAAAGCATAAAGTCAGGGCAGGTAACTAACGAGCGGGCAATCTCGCATCGTCTTCGTTCCCCTCCAGAAAGGGTTACGGCTTTTTGTTTCGCTAAATGAGCAATGCCTAATTCCTCTAATAATTCGTTTAATCTTATTTTTCTTTGCTCTGGAGTTATCTTGATGGTTTCCAGAATGGCTAATAGATTTTCCTCAACAGTTAATCCTCTAAATATAGAAGGTTCCTGGGCTAAATAGCCGATGCCTTTTCTTGCCCTCTGGTACATAGGTAAGTGGGTAATTTCTATTTCATCAAGCCAGATATTGCCAGAATCAGGCGAGATTAGTCCTGTAACCATATAAAATGTGGTTGTTTTTCCCGCACCATTTGGTCCTAATAAACCAACAACCTCACCTTGATTAACCTCAATATTAACCTTATTCACGACCCGTTTTGAGCCGTAGTTTTTGATTAAATCATTAGTTTTTAGAATAGACATAATTACTACCTATTTCTTCATTAATATCGCTTTTACTCCACCTATTACCTCAAACCTATCCTCTTTAAGATAATAGATTATTTTTTCACCGACGAGTTTATTTTCTGATTGAATTACCTGCGGATAACCAATTAATTCTAATCTTTTTTTATCATCAGAATAGATGGCTTTTGAAGCGGTGGCAATCGTATCTTGATGAATAATCTTAACCAAATCTGTAATCACAAACTCATTTTTTTTATAAAACCCTTCCATTTTCATTGCAGTAATCGTTACATCTTCATTTTTTAATTCTAATTTAGGCTGGTTAGTAATAAGGATATATTCAATCGGCTTCTGATATTTCAGATAACCACCAGTAAGGTAAATATTTTTCTCTTTATCAACAACCTTTACCTCCCCTTCACCTATCATCTCATCTAATGTTGATAATTTACCAATTACCTTTATTTTTGTTGAAGAAATAGAGATACTTCCTTTAGTAATCAAAACATTCCCTGTCAGGATTGTGCTTTCTTCTTTACGGTTCCAAACAGCATTATTGGCAAAAATATTAATATCCTCTGCCCATATGTTGGAAATAACAAAGATATTTATTAGAAGAAAAATCGTTCTCCTCATTTGTTTTTATAATACCATAGATAAATATTATTGTCAATGATAATTTTGGGTAAGGATAAGTTCGCAAGGAGGGGAAAGAGGGAACTATAATATCGGACACCACCAGTATTTCGTAGTTTATTAAAAAAAGTAATCGTTCAGGTAACAGGAATAATATTGAATATCGAATGTAGAATGATGAAGTTTCTGGATTTTTCTGTTTGGCCGTTTTTATACTTTGAACATTCTACATTCAATATTTTGTAAGTGTTCCGAAATCTCAATCAATATTAGTAACTCAAGACCTGAACGGTTACAAAAAAAGGTGCTAAATAGTAATTAACTACTTAGCACCCGGAAAATTAATAGGTATAGAAACTGGGAGGGGAAAACTACACGCTATCAACTTTCCTAATATAATAATCGGCAAAAAAATAAAAAACTTTAATCTTTTTTTTTGTAACTATTCACCACGAAGAGCGCGAAGGACACGAAATGGAATTTAATGTCTTGTAATTTTCGGTAGTGTCTGACAATAACTACAATTCTTTTAACCACAAAGATCACAAAGAGTTTCACAAAAGAGTCAAAGATTTTTGAGAGAATAGATTTTTCCCTTTATTTCTTTGTGTATTCTTTGTGTACTTTGTGGTTAATTTCAGAGGCCATCTAATTTTCTTCGTGTTCTTCGTGGTGAATAGTTACGCGCATCCAATGACTCTATTCGATAATTCATCAAATTTCACTTCGTGCTCTCCGTGCCCTTCGTGGTGAATAGTTACAGTTTCAGAAAAAAAATCTTGACTTAAATAAAATTATCTGGTATGATATAAACTATAATGAGTATATCAACGCGGTATTGGTTTTTGGCAGGGATTTATATGGGTTTGATTTTTATTCAATCATCAATTCCAGGGGATAAATTGCCACCACTACCAATTTCAGATAAACTTTCACATCTGACTGAGTTTGGAATATTGAGCTGGCTTATTGGCAAGGCATCAAGAACTTCAAACAAAAAATTCTTGATTAAACAAGCGGCAATTTTTTCAATCATTATCACGATATTGTATGGCATAAGTGATGAACTACATCAATCTTTTATTTCCTTACGCGAGCCAGAGGTTTATGATGTTATCTATGATGGAATTGGAGGTGTTTTGGCTCAAGGGATATTTTTGATAAGAAGAGGACAGAAAATAGTAACTGTTCAGCCACTGATTAACACAGATTTAGCACGGATAAATAGCAGAAGACAGAGGGCAGAAGGCAAAGGACAACCGGAGGAAAAAACTTCAGCCTAACTACGGACACGGTTCACGGATTTTCCGTGTTTCATCCGTGTCCATCTGTAGCTGAATGGTTACAAAGAAAGGATGTGGAATAATGAACAAAAAATGCTTTCTTGTGGTTTTTCTATTGATTTCAGGCATAGTTTCCCAATCTTTAGCCAATCCCATTCTTGGAGAATATTCCGCTGTTTTAGCACCGGGGAAATATGAATTAAAGAAAAACTTGCTCTGGATGGTAAGTGACGAAGTGTGGAATAATGAGGGAGAAAGGCAGGATTACGAGTCCGAGGAAGAGGTTAAAGAAGGATTTGAAGCAACGGAATTTGAAATTCAATTAGAACTTTATCGAGGGATAGTAGAAAATTTACAATTGGGTCTGGTTTTCCCTTTTTTGTTTTTAAATGAAACCCCTTATTTAGGTGCTCAAGAAAAATCTGGTCATGGTAGAGGAGACCTCGAATTAAAAGCAAAATATAATCTTATTTCAGGTAAAATTGACCTACCATCTATTTCCGGGTTATTAATCATAAAACTTCCTACCGGCAAAGAGGCAAAAAAAGGCTCAACTGACTTACCAACTTCATCCGGAGGAACAGATTTGACTTTTATGGGAATATTGACCAAAAATTTAGAGCCTTTTACCACACACTTAAATCTCGCTTATACTATCACCGGCAAAGGCAAAAATGAAGAAGGAATTGAAATTAACCCCGGCAATGTATTCGCCTACGATGTAACTTTAGACTATCCAGCGGGAAAGAGAACAACCATTGTTACTGAGCTAATGGGTGAATTTAAAAGCGAAGATAGAAATAGCCAGAAAAAGAAAATTAACGCCTCCAAATCTTCATTAATGACGCTTTTATTAGGTCTTCAATACGAAACTGTTGAATTGCATAATACTACCCTACAAGCGGCAATTGCTTACCGTCTTACTGGTAAAAATGAAAAAACTGGAATAACACCTCTTTTAGGTTTTATTCGTGAGTTTTAATAAGCGTTCAGCCACAGAGGTACAGAATTCACAGAGAATTAAGGAAATTAGCCAGAAGCGAGGCTAAAGCCTCGCACTACAAATCTTTTTGCATTTGTGTTCATTCGTGGTTATATATTTCCTCTGTGTTCTCTGTGACTCTGTGGCTATATCCTGAACGGTTACGAGTTTTAAACAGTTTGTAAAGATGGTTGTTTTTTAGTCCGCAGACAATTCGTGCAAAGATAGACATATTTTGCTGTTTTATTTATCATTATTTTAGTCCTGTGAAGATTTGGTAACCATCTTCGCTTCGTTTTGCGATTTGAATGGCTAACATTATAACCAACTTGAGGACCTTTACCGCAGATGTAACATACCTTAGCCATATTGAATCTTACCTCCTGAACAAATTTTATATATAATAACATAAAATTTATATTCTTGCAAGTATTTTTTTGTAATTATTCAACCAGTGATTGACAGGGAGATGAAAAGTAGGCTGAAGGCTGAAGGACATAGGATAAAAAATCTTCAGCCTTAAGCCTTCCGCCTTCAGCCTATTCACAGGAAAAACGGTCATGAACCGTTAGTTCACAAATGAAGATGAAAATAGTAGATAGGAGATAGAAGGTGGGAGATGGGGAGATAAGCGTGAGGAGTGATGTTTTCTTTACTTTCTACTTTCTACTCTCTACTCTCTACTTCCTATTTTCAGAAGAATGCTTATTCCTGTCCTTAAATTATTATTTTTGGGTCGTTTAAAATTATTCCCTACAAAAAAGGAAGAAGGTATGTATATACACATTGCATCAGTTATGCTCAATCTGAAGGCATTAGAGCCAATCATCCTCCCTTCTTACAAAGGCTCGACGCTAAGGGGAGGATTTGGGACTGCCTTTAAGCGAGTAGTTTGTGCCATAAAGGATAAGGAATGTCCAGACTGCCTGCTGAAAGAAAAATGCGTTTATTCATATATCTTTGAAACCCCGCCTCCAAAAGATACAAAGATTATGCGTAAATACACCTCTGCACCTCACCCATTTGTTATTGAGCCACCAGAGGAAAAACGCATAGGCTATAAACCTGGTGATGAGATAAACTTCTCCCTTATTTTAATCGGCAAGGCAATAGATTACCTGCCTTATTTTATCTATACCTTTCAAGAACTTGGGAAGATAGGAATAGGCAAGGATAGAGGCAAGTTTGAGTTGGAACAAGTGGCTTGTGATGGAGAGACAATCTATGATTCTAAAGATAAAACGCTTAAATCCATTACCCCTTCAACCTTATCGGTAGGCTTTGACAATACTTATGACCCATTTACCCTTGAAACCTTAACCTTAAATTTTCTCACCCCCACCCGTATCCTTTATGATAACCATCTTACGATTGAGCTTAATTTCGAGATTCTGCTCAGGCAACTTTTGCGCCGCATCTCTCTCCTCTACTACTTTCATTGTAATGGTGACCCATCTGAATGGGATTTCAGGAGAATAATTTACAAATCCAAACAGGTAAAGACAATAAAACGGATGTTAGACTGGTATGACTGGGAGCGATACTCTGCCCGGCAGGATACCAGAATGAAACTGGGTGGGTTTGTGGGAGAAATAACCTTTGAGGGCAATATTGAGCCATTCATCCCTTTAATTAAAGCAGGTGAGGTATTGCATATTGGCAAAGGCACAAGCTTTGGACTGGGGAGATATAAAGTAGTATCAGCAACCTGCTGACAAAGCTACTCTGAAATTTCCACCAGTAATCGGTCAGTTATTGGTGGGCGAAAGGCACAAAGATTAAATTTCTCGCCAAGGTGCAAAGGAATAAATTATAATCTTTGTGAACTTTGCGTCTTTGCGAGAGAAAATTTATATTTACTCGATATTCAAGTTTTTTTAAGATTAAGTGGTTTATCCTTTTTTAACCGCAAAGAACGCAAAGAAATTAACCGCAAAGAACGCAAAGATTATAGTGCTCTGTTAAGATTGAAGTTGCATGTTACTTAGGTAATCGGTAATCAGTAATCGGAGATAACAGGCCATTGTTTTCTCTTCACCGATAACCTGATAACCGATAACTTTCTAAACATAGCAAAGCAAACTTAACAAAGCAATAGGTTGTTCACCACCTTATTTTCCTTCCTTTGCGTCCTTTGCGAAATCTTCCTTTGCGCTCTTTGCGGTTAAATCTTTATACCTTTAAAAAACTTGAACATCAAGTATTTAGTTTTTACCACCGATAACTGAGGGATTACTTCCACCTTGAATTTTTTCTTGACATTTTTAATGATAAATAGTATATTAAGAGTATCTAAAAAGCAGAGGTAGAGTTATGAATAACGGGTTAAACGAAAAGGAGCTAAAGAATATTATTAAAACCTTACAGGGATTTTCCTCAAATTGAACAAGCGATTATATTCGGTTCACGCGCCAAAGGAAGCCATAAAAAAGGCTCTGATGTTGATCTGGCCATAAAAGGCAAGGATATTACCGAAGAAACAATCAAACATCTAAGCTTCACCCTTAACGAAGAAATCCCCTTACCATATTTTTTTGATGTAGTTCATTACGAAAGCATAAACAACCCTGATTTGATTGAACATATCAACCGTGTGGGGAAAATTATTTATAAAGGAGCAGATGGCACAAACCCGAATGAGGAATAATACTATACCACAGCCCAATTTTCAAGAGGTAAAAAGATGAAAGATAATAATCAAGAATATCAAACCGTAATCTTAGCCGCACTTCTGTATGGTTTGGGAAGGAGGGAGAAATATGATTAATAATAAGCACTTAGAAGAATTATTGAAGCCGATTTTTATAGATGGACTACTTGAAACCATCAATTGGTATAAATCAGATGCTCCCTATTATCTCAGGTCTATATTTAATCAGGTAGGTTTTAAAGATAGGGATGGGAAAGAGGCTATTTACTATACCTCACCCTCAAGTCTTTCATCTCAGATTGTATATCCAAAGTCAGACAAAAATGGGCTAAAAAGGATTAAAAAAGAGGTGTTGGAGCAGATAAATGAGTACTATAAAGCCTTTTCAAAAGACTACCTTGATTCTCTAAATTCTAACCAGCTACTTTTCCTGCTTGAGAAATTTGGTGGAAATGTGCCTATAAAGGAATCAGAAGTTACATCAATCTTTGATGTATATAAAATTAAAGCAGCAAAAGCGGTTATCCAATTAAATAGAGAAAATTTAGAACATCACGATAATCTGCTTATAAATATTGACCTATCAGGAATCCAGAGATTTATCTATAATATCTCTTCCTCTGGAGCATCAAAAAATCTCCGCTCCCGTTCCTTCTTTGTTGAACTTTTGTCTAATCATCTTATCTATAAAGTGTTAAATGCTTTAAACCTCCATTATGTAAATGTCATTATGAATGGTGGAGGCAATATTTACATACTTTCAGGTTGCCCCAAGGAAGATGAAGACCCTCTCATTAACATCGCCTATAGCCTTAACCGGTGGTTTCTAAGAGAATTCAATGGAAAACTTTATGCTGCCTTTAGCTATGTTAAATGTTCGGATGAGGAACTCAAGATGAATCTTCCAGGCTTATTAAGAGAAATTTCAAACCAGGCATTTACTAAAAAACGCATGAAGTTCAAAGCCATTATAGAAAGGGGTGAATTCCCTTTTGTGGAAGAAACTGACCCAAATTCTCAAAGTTGTGAAATTTGCTATAGAGATGATTCCACAATCAGAGTTCAGGAGGAGGAAGTCAGATGTTCCTTGTGCCAAAGACTTATTGAACTTGGTAATCAGATACCAAAAGCAAAATTTATCTACAGTTACAACAAGGATGATAGAGAATGTCTACCGATAGAGGCCTCATATTATCTTTTGTCTGAAGTGAAAAAAGACTTAAGGTGTTTATGGGTTGTTTTTGAAGATAGAGAGGATTTTATAGAAGACATTGAAGACTCTGCTACATATATATTTGTAAAGACATATATCACAAAGATTGGTGATTTGGATGAAACTGTGCTCAGAAACAAAGAGACAGAATCAATGGTAAAAGAAGATATTGCCCCTCTTGAAGATATTGCTGAAAGTTCAAAAGGTGCGAAACTCATTGGAGCTTTAAGAATGGATGCAGACAATATAGGTAAAATTCTGCATTCCGGTTTTTACGAAGGTGCAAATCTTGAGCTCCTATCATCTCTTTCAAGAAATATGAATTATTTCTTTAAATTATATCTGGAATCGTTATGTAAGGGAACAGAATCCCTTTCTACCAGGAACAACCATCGTTTAAGTGGTCATGTTATATATGCCGGAGGTGACGACCTTTTCATTCTTGGTGCATGGGACAAGACTGCCTCTCTTGCAATTGACATTGGAAAAGCCTTTAAAAAATATACCTGCGAAAATATTGATATTGGTCTAAGTGGAGGACTTACACTTCACAATCCTAAATTTCCTGTAAGCAAGATGGCAGAGACATCAATGAGGGCTTTAAAAACAGCAAAAGAGAACCTTGAACCCTGTTGGATGTGCAGGAAGGAATGGATTACTTGCCCTCTTTATGAAATAGGTAAGTGCTTAAGAAAGGACTCGTTTGCCCCATTCTTTACCGAATATCTGTTATCTCGTAAAAAGAAATTTAGCGAAAGGTTTAGAACCCCCAAATATTCCCAAGAACCGCCAAGATTGAAACTTGCCCTCAAATGGGAAAAATATAAGAGAGAAGAAGCGAAGGTGGTTGATGAGGTTAATGAATATATCTTAAAACCTTTAGATGCATTTAAAAAAGGAAGCAATTTGCTACCACAGGGATTTTTTCATAATACCTTGAATTTGCTGGAGATATGGTATAATGAAGACCTGCTCTATCTTCCTAAAATTGTATGGGGTCTTGAAAAGGTTAAAAGAGAGTTGAAAAAGCAAAAGATTGAGAGCGAAGAGGGGAAATCTCTTTATGAACTTTATGAAATGTATCTCCATTTTAATAAAGGGATGTTTTCAACATTGTATATACCCCTTTCTTGGGTTATACTTTTAACCAGAGGAGGTGATGAAATTGATTACGAGAAAGCCAATGGAGGAAAAACTCTATGAAGAGTGGGGGCTAAAAACCGCAGAGGGGATACGAAACAAGATATTTGAAAACTATTCAGGGGATGCCACACTTAAAACTATCCTTGATGCTGAAAAATTGGTGGTGTGCAGTTATGCTTTGGGTAGGATACTCTCAAGTCCTGAGGTTCGTCTTAAAGTTGCTCAGCTAAGAAGGTTTTACGAGGCACTCCTTACCATTAGAGCTATTATCGGCACTATCAGGAAAAAGCCAAAGGTAGATGCAGATGAGTCGTTTAAAACTATGGTAAGGAATAAAATCCTGATGTTGAAACCTCGGCTTGCCGATGCTAAGGCAAGACAACCACGCGAGGTAACCCCTTTCTTTGAGGTAATCAATCCATTGATTGATATGGTAAGAGATATTGAGGATTACGACAGGCTCTGTGAGTTTGTCGAAGCAATAGTCGCCTACCACAGATATTGTGGGGGAAGAGACTAAACAAAAAGGAGGTATTTACTATGGGAGAAAATGGACATAGGCTTTTAATGGGAAAGGTGCTTTTCGGGGGGAAAATTATTTTAGAGACAGGACTTCATATCGGTGGGTCCCAGGAGTCTATGCAGATAGGTGGTGTTGACCTGCCAGTTATCAGGGATTCGGCAAACAACCTGCCCTATATTCCTGGAAGTTCTTTAAAGGGAAAACTAAGAAGCACCCTTGAGAAATTTGGAGAGCGGATTAAGGAGAATAAAAGGGAGAAACTCTCCTCCAACCGAAATATAGGAACATACAGAAATCCCTTATTCATCCACTGCTGTGAAGATGTCAGATATTCATTATCCTGTGATGTCTGCAGAATCTTTGGCTCAAGTGGTGATGATAGGTCTGTCCCAAAAGGGGAAAAGGCGGAAAATTTCCCATCACTATTGATGGTTAGAGACTGTCTTCTCGATGAAAGTCTGATAGAGGTCTCTTCTGTTTTTACTGAGGTAAAGATAGAAACCGGTATAGACAGGACAACTATGTCTGCCAATCCAAGAAGGATTGAAAGGGTTTTGCCTGATAATGTGTTCAAATTTGAAATGGTTTATACCGTTGACTCACTTGGATTTACAGGTAGAGACAAACCTTGCTTTAGAGAAGATGCCTTAAAAAGAGACCTGAATAACCTTCTAACTTGTATGGAGATTATCCAGAATGAAGGGATAGGAGGTTATACCTCTCGGGGTTATGGCAAGATAAAATTTACATTTAAAGAATTTGTGGGAAGGTCTCTGGGTTATTTTATGGGTGATGAGAGAAAGTGGAAGGGTAAAGTAGAAAAAGAGGGAGAATTTACCATAGAAGAGGCAAGGGGTGAGATAGACAATATTGTGAACTTTTTGAAAGAGGAGGCACAAGGTGTTATTGCTGGCAAGGATGAGATTTAAAAGGGCTATATCCATTGGAGGTGGAGATTTATCCCTTGGGGAAGGATTTACCGGTATTCTTCATTCAGACACAATCTTTAGTGGTATTGCCAATAAGTTGGCTGAGATACCCAGCAATTACGATGGTGGATATTCTATAAAGGAATTAATTAGCAATTTGAACACTGATTCTCCTCCCTTTAGAATTTCCTCAGCCTTCCCTTATTTTATGGATGAATATTACCTTCCCACCCCATACGGGACAGGTGAACTGTATCTGGAGAAATTAAAAGATGTTCCCCTCATTAAGCTCTCTGATTTTCTTGAGCTTGCCTCAGGCAACTACGAAAGAATCAAAAAGAAACCACTCAAAGATTCTGTTAATGAGCTGATGGTAAGTTTTACTGCCCCGAGGGTGACCATTGATAGAATAACTACCTCTACAAATATCTATCAGACTACCGGATGGCTGATGAATCAAGACTGTGGGCTTTACTTTTTAATAGACCTTAAAGATGAATTACTCAAGGATAAACTTTTGCTGTGTATAAGGCTTCTGGGTGAAAGTGGAATAGGTGGTGATAGAAGCATCGGTTATGGTATTTTTGATTCAGAGCTTATTGAGATAGATAATTTGCCTGAATGGTCTGAGTTATTTCAAGAAAGAGGCGGGAAAAACACTTCTTATTATTCCCTTTCACTCTGCTATCCCTCAAACAATGATGAGGCAAAAGAGGCTATATCGTATAATATTCTTTCCAGAAAGGGCTGGATCTTCTCAAGCTCCTCTATAAAACAGAGCAAACGCAGAGAATGTAAGATGTTTGCCGAGGGCTCATTATTTAAAAGCCCAATAAAAGGTCAGATGGCAAAGGTAGCTCCCTCAAGGTTTCGCCAGGAGGAACATGAGGTCTATAGATACGGACTTGGGATGATGGTTGAAATTGTTAATCATTATTAAGGAGTCTTTTATGGGGATTGATGCTTTAAAGTTAGATGATTATATAAAGGATTGTTTAATCCTTAAGGCAAGGTTGGAAAATGACTTTAAAACTTCGTATGAGAAACTCCTATGCTCAACAATAGACATTAAATTTACTGAGTTAAATAAAAAAATAGAACCTTTTAAAACATTTAATGATGCAAATAGAAAAATTGAAGAGGCAGGCGCACATTTGTGCGTTATAGAAAAGGATATTCTACAGTTTGCTGGCCTTGATGCAGAGAAAACTGAGAATTTATTTAAACCAATAAAAGAATCCGTAGAGAAGATAATTAAGAATTTTCAAAAGGGGTTAGCCATCATTAACACCGAGACAGTCCGATTATTTAAAGAAATCAGTGAATGCTCACCAGGAGACGGTAAAAGCTTTCAAGATCTTGTTCTTGAATTCTTTGATGTCATATTTATAGATGAAATAAATAGATATAGATATGGAGAGGAAGAACCAAAAGAGCTAAAAAAAAGAGAATTTAAGATTTTAAAAAGGCTTGATGGATTTTATACTAAGTGTGATTCCTTTGATGCGAAACAAAGAATAGGCTTTGAGTTTCAGGGATTAATTATAGAGTGTAAAAACAAAAGACCAGATATAAATGATTTGATGCAATGCTTTAAATATACTCTTTATTTTCAAGATACAGAATTATCTAAGGTGCCATTGACATTGTTGGTGGGTAGGGATTCACCAAGAGAAAATAGTTCAATCTGGGAGATAAATAGGAAAATATTTGATAAGTCAATAGCCAATGAAACAAGGCTTATTTTAATTCTGGATAGGAAAGATTTAGGTGAAATGAAGGAAAATAAAGTTAAAGGTAGAGATTCAGCTATGGTTATAAAAGATAAGGTGAAAAAATTCAGCTCCTAAGGAGGAAAATATGGATAATTTAGAAAGTCTCTTTGAAATTTGGAAACAGAGGAATTGCAATCTGAATTTTTATTTTCAGCACATATTTAATCAGGCATTAGAGGCTCTTGCCAATAATACCACAAGTAAAATAAGAGAAGAAATAGGTAAAGGCAGATATAAAGCCTTATTCACTCCGGTTGGTTACTCTATAGAAAATATTGCCCTTATCTCTGGCTTTATTAAACCAAAGTATTTGATGATGGCTTTCTCTGAAAAAACCAGGAGTTTCCACAGAAGACATATAGATTTGGTTAAAGAGAATATAAAAAATATGTGTCCAGATATGAAAATTGATGAGGTTATGATTCTCAGTGATGACCAAAAAATTACCGAACAAAAAATTGTAAGCTGGATTGAAGAAATGAATGCAGGATACAACCTTTCAAATAACCAATTGGCTATTGATCTAACCGGTGGAACAAAGCCAATGTCTATCGGTGCTTATAATGCCGCTGTATCCTTTAAAGATGTAGAGGCATTCTATCTGTGGACTGATTATGACGAAGATACTCAGATGCCAATTCCTGGCACTGAAAGGCTTGTTCAGCTAATAAAAGAAAAATCTCAGTTAGATGAAGACTTCGTATTTGTTATTATGCCATTTAATGAGGAATTTAATAATGTTTATGACCGTATAAAGGAAGTAGTTGAAAGTTTAGGGATGAGGTGCGAAAGGGTAGATGAACAGATTTTTTTCGGTGGGATTATGGATAAGATTAAAGAAAACTTGATAAAGGCAAGGATTATTATTGCTGAGTTATCAGAAAAGAATCTGAATGTATACTATGAGCTTGGACTATCTCATGGATATGAAAAAAGGGTAATAATGCTTACCCAGGATGTTAACAATTTGCCATTTGATTTGCGACACTTAAGGATGGTAATTTATAATAAAAATAATCTTTTTGGGTTAAAAGAAAAACTTAGAAACGAGATTAAATCTGCTCTTTGAAAAGTGAATAAGACCTGATGAATAAGGGATTGCGACTCGTAGTAAAAAAGAGAGTCATGTTCTGGATTTGGCTTGATCCGTGCGAATAATAGACCTGATGAATAAGGGATTGCGACAATCCAGGAAAGTTAAACAGCCAAAGTCTATTTTTGTGCGAATAATAGACCTGATGAATAAGGGATTGCGACGAAGAAAGCGGGACTCGGGGCTCGGGGCTCGGGGAAAAAGGAGGAATGTAGTGAGGGTCTTTAGACCCGTCTTTAGTCTTTTACAGGAGGTAAAAAATTGTGTCAGCACCAAGATTAGAAAATTTTGATTATATTGGTTATGCTGCTTATTCAATCACAATATGTTGTAATTTTAAACATAACTATTTTGAATCAGATAAAACAGTCCATGAATGTATAAATATATTAAAAGAGATTGCAGAAAAATATCAATTCAAGATTTATTTATACACATTTATGCCCGACCATTTGCACTTATGTGTTATTGGTGATTCTGAAAATGCAAATTTACAAAAGATGATTAAGATATTTAAACAGAAATGTGGATTCTGGTTTAAAAAAGAATATAATAAACAGTTGTTTCAACAAGGATACTATGACCATATTATTAGGAAAGAAGAAGGGATTGAAAATGTAATGAAATATATTGCCAATAATCCAGTAAGAAAAGAACTATGTAAAAATTTTGAAGATTATAGATTTACAGGTTCATTTGAGTTTGATGTAAATAAAATATTTATGTAGTTTCCAGTTTAGTTTCTAAAACGGGTCTAAAGACCTCACTACATTTTAAAAGACCCTCACTACATTTTAATAGGTTAGGTTAGTATTTTTAGCCTTGCCGAGCCACTATGTGCAAGGGGTTTTGACCCCTGCGTGCGAATAATAGACCTGATGAATAAGAGATTGCGACGGCCCGCCGATGGCGGAGTTGAAAGTGAAAGTTGAAAGTGAAAGGAGAGAACGAATGGCAGAGTGAAAGTCAAAAGTGAAAGTGAAATACGAGCTATGTTGAGTAAAATGATAGACACATTAGATAAGGAGTTCATGGGGTCAAACCTTGATTATGGAATACAGAATGCCTTAACTTCAATAATCAAGGTTTGACCCCAAAATCCTCTCTATAGCTACAGAGGTCCTCCTGACAATAAACAGCGTCAAATGGATATAAAACAAACTTTGAAAAAAAATGGTAAACTTGCCGCAGAACTTGACATGGTCTGGGGAACAAGTGGTAATATGAGTTTGAGAATAGATGAAGATAGTTTTCTTATCACCACCAGTGGAGCCTCACTTGGAAACCTGCAGGACGAAGAGATGATTATTTGTCAGATAAATGATGATTTGGTTAAGGGAAAACCATCTATGGAATTTAGAATGCATAAACAAATCTATCTTCAAAGAAAAGAAATTATGGCTGTTCTTCATTCCCAACCTCTGTTTAGTACCATTGTGGCTTGTGCTAAAAATCTGGAAATAAAAACACAAATTATCCCGGAATCAATTGTTTATCTCAAAAAGATAGAAAGAGTGCCATATCAACATCCTGGCAGTCTGGAACTGGCATTAGCAGTTGGGGAAAAGATTAAAAATGCTACTATCTTGTTACTTGAAAATCATGGCGTTGTTTGTGCCGGTGATTCTATCGAAGAGGTGATTAATAAAACCCAGACACTTGAGTTTCTATGCAAATTAATTATCTTCTCAAAATCGGCGAATATAGAATTAAGACCTATTGCCAGGCAGAAAGCCAGTGCTTTTCTTAACTCATTGGATATAGAGATTGATAGGTGGTAAGGGTTCAGGTAAGATAAAAATAAGGAGAAAGGGAGAAGATGGAGAAGTGGAGAAAAGAAGAGTTAACTGATAGGATTATTAATGCCTGTATTAATGTCCATAAAAAGTTATGACCTGGTTTTCTGGAGAGCATCTATCACAATGCTTTGAAGGTTGAGTTTGCAAGACAGAACATCATCTTTGAATCAGAAAAAGAAGTCAAGATATTCTATCAAGGTGTTGAGGTTGGGATTCATAGACTTGATCTTTTTGTTGAAGATGAGATTGTGGTAGAGATTAAAACTGTTGAGGAGATAAGTGGGAAGTATTATAATCAGGTTAGATTATACCTTAGAGCAGTGGATAAAGAAATAGGGTTACTGGTAAATTTCGCAGACTCCAGGATTGATGTCCGAAGGGTGGAGCAAGAAAAAGTTTGAGCCATTTCTCCAATTCTCCCTTTTCCCCATTTCTCCTTGTTTACACTTCTAATGTATAGCCCTGTAATGTATAGCCCTGAACGGTTACGATAGGTGAAAATGAAAAACTATAAAAATCTATTTGCCATATCCGTTATTTTTATCTTACCTATTATCTTCTTCTGGCGGATAATATTTTTAAATGAAACCTTATTTGTTGGAGATATAATTAGTCTAAATTATCCTTCACGGGTATTTGTTCGGGACTGCATTAGAGAAGGCATTCTTCCTTTGTGGTGTCCTTATATCTATTGTGGATTTCCTTTATTAGCCGAAGGACAGGCAGGTGTCTTCTACCCTTTAAACCTCATTTTATTTACCCTTCTTGAGCCAGTAACTGCCTTTAACTTGAGTGTCATCCTCCATTTTTCTCTGGCAGGGCTATTTATGTTTATGTATTTGAGGATAATTAAATGTGACCAATGGAGTGCTCTTCTTGCCGGGATTACATTTATGTTCAGTGGCGTATTTATAACCCACTTAATTTATTTTAATATGTTGACTATCTATGTCTGGTTGCCGTTAATCCTTTACCTGATTGAAATCTCATTTTTAAAAAAAGGCATAAGATACATAATTTTTATCGGTGTTATATTTGGGATGCAATTTTTAGGTGGTTACCCACAAGCCTCATTACAAATATTACTTGTTGTTACCGCATATCTTTTATTCAAAACCATTAAACTAAAAAGGTTAGTTATCATTTTTTTAATTGCATCCGGGATTTATGCAATTCAATTATTTCCGACTTATGAATTATTAAGAGAAAGTTACCGCAGTCAACCTATCCCTTATTATGAATGGGTATTAACCTCACTTTCTTTACCTCAACTTATTACCTTTATCCTGCCTGATTTCTTTGGTAATCCATTTAAAGGTATTTATGTTGGTGATTGGAATTACATTGACTTATGTGGCTATCTGGGGATTATCCCTCTAATCTTCGGAATAATGGCTATTAGTTTAAAAAGGGATAAATACACCTTTTTTTCCCTGGCAATATGCCTTTTAGGATTATTATTAGCCTTTGGAAAGTATAATCCACTTTATAATCTTTTGTATCATTTCCCGATAATAAGTTCAATCAGATATCCAGCACGATATTTATATCTATGGACATTTGGTATGTCTGTTTTGGCTGGTTTGGGATTCAATTATTTGCTTGAAAATCAATCTATAAAGAAACGGTTAGTTATTTTTACCTGTCTGTGTTTTAATTTGGTGAGTATCTTTTCGCTTATTTGGATTTATGGAGAAAAAGATATCCTATATTCAATAATGATAAAAGACTGGTTGTTATTTATGACATTAAGCACATTGAGTTTTAGTCTGCTTATTTTATACCTGAAATATAAAATTACCCGGTCAATATTTGCCTCATTAAGTATTGTTGTTTTGATAGTGAATATCTTTATATATTGGTCCGGATTTAATCCGACAGTGAAAAAATCAATTTTAACTTCTACCCCGCAGTCAGTCCGTTTCTTAAAAAAAGATAAGAGTCTTTATCGAATTATTACCTGGGACTGGAAGGAAAAATATAAAGACCCAATTGCCCGAAGTAATATTACTAAATTAAAGCCTTTTACAGAAGTAATAACACCAGTCAAAGAAAGCATCACTCCAAATCTTTCTTTATTATATAAAATATCATCGATTGATGGTTGGCTTCCCTTAAATTTAAGTCGATACATCGAATTTAGCCAAATATTAAATTTTAAGCTATTTTCTTTAATCAATGGTAAGTATATAATTACCTCTAAAGATACCCATATTCCTCATCCGTTGGTTTTTAGCAACGAGGCGATAAATATTTATGAAAATAAAACCTGTCTCCCAAGGGCATTTATTGTTCATCAGGCAAAGGTCATTAAAGATAAAGAAACTATTCTTCACACACTTAAAAGTGAGGATTTTTATCCCGGGGAATATGTTATCCTTGAGGAAGAAATAGACAAAAAAATATCACCTCAACTAAAGAATACCAAAGAGAAGGTCAAAATAACGAAATATTTCCCATTAGAGGTAAAAATAGAAGCAAGTTTATCCAGAGCAGGTTTTCTTGTTCTTACTGATACCTATTATCCTAACTGGGAGGTCTATGTAAATAATAAAAAAGAAAAAATTTATCGAGCAGATTTTTTATTTAGAGCCGTTCCTTTACCTGCAGGGAATTTTAGCCTCAGGTTTGTTTATAATCCTGTCTCTTTTAATCTTGGGGCAAAAATTACCGTTATCACCTTGATTTTTCTTGGCGGACTATATATCTTCGGAGATGTCTTGAACCCGGGCAAGCGTTCTCGATAGATTATAACACTTATTAATCGAAATTTGACATAGATATGGCTCTGAAATTCCAAATCACAAATTCCAAATTCCATTTAGTGAATTAGTGAATTAAGCGAATTAGCGAATTAGTAAAATCTAATCTCTAATTCACTAATCTCTAATTCGCTTTTTGGTATGTGGAATTTGGTGCTTATTTGAGATTTGGTGCTTGGGATTTGGGATTTTTTACTTATCCACTCTGAGTAAAATTTTGACTAATAACTGCTATAAGTAACCAATCTGCAATATTACTCAATATTTACAAAAATCTTGACATTTAACCTTAAAAGTGTTATATTTAATTTATAATGGAACAGGCATGGGATGTAGATGGTCATTTTAAACTTGAAACGAGAGGTTATGATGTTTTTCTAACTGTTTATCCTCCTATTGGTAAAGGGAGAAAAGTAGAATTAGATGATGTTTTATCCACAGTTAGCCAGTGGGAAGATGCGGCTGTAGATATTCAACTCATAAGTTCACTCATAGCTGAGGATAATGAAACCGAGGGTAAAATCGGTGAGATTCAAACCCGACCTAAAGTGAATCGGGTATTGGTAGAAGTTACCCATGATGAAATGAAGGCTTATTTGACCCTCAATCAAGAAGTAGATGAACGCGAGATAGAACGAGAATTAAGACGAAATGAGGTGTTTCATAATGTAAATCACGAACTGATTAGTTATCTATTAGAAAAAAAGGAGTTTGGTAAACCAACATTAATTGCTCAGGCTACTCCACCTGTCCACGGTGAAGATGCAAAATTAGAATATAAATTTAATCTGAATAATGAAATTCAACTAAAGGAAAAAGAAAATGGACGGGTAGATTTTAAGGAATTAGGAATTATCAATGTTGTTAATTCAGGACAAATATTAGTCATAAAAACACCTCCGACATTAGGTCTTCCAGGAATGACAGTTAAAGGTAATGAAATTTACGCTAAAAATGGGCTCGATATACCATTACCTCTGGGTAAAAATACAGAACTTTCTGAAGATGGGCTTAAACTCTTATCTAAAATTGATGGTCAGGTAGTAGTTCGGGATAATAAAATCCATATAGAACCTGTTTTTGAAGTAAAAGGAAATGTGGATTATTCCACAGGAAATATTGATTTCCCTGGTTCAGTATTTATTGCGGGTAGTATCCTTGATGGTTTTCGGGTTAAATGCGGTGGTAATATCGAGGTAGGTGGTTGTATTGAAAAGGCTTATGTCGAAGCTGAAGGAAATATTATTGTTGGTGAAGGAATAATTGGAAAAGATGAAGGTATTGTTAAAACCCCAAAAAATATCTATGCTAATTTCGTAGAACATGGCAATATAGAAGCAGGGGAAGATGTTATTGTTAATGAATCTATACGATACAGTCAGGTGGATGCTAAAAAGAAGGTTATTGTTCAGGGGAGGATAGGTGTAATTTTAGGTGGTAAAATACGCGCCGGAGAAGAAATAAATGTAAAAGTAATCGGCTCTGTTACTGGCACACCCACTATTGTTGAAACAGGTTCATTACCTTTATTAAGAGAAGAGGTAGAAAAGTTAAAACAGGAATTAATATCTGATGAAGAAAAATTCAAAGGTATAGAACAAGGAATAAAATATTTGTTTGATTTAAAAGAAAAAATGGGTAACAATTTCCCGGAAGATAAAGAAAAATTACTGGTGCAACATATCGAGGCAAAAAATACTTTAAAAGAAAAATTATATACAATGAGTATGGCGTTGCCTTTATTAGAAGCAGAAATACATCAAGCTAAAGAGGGAAAAATCTGTGCCTATAAAATCGTCTATCCGGGTGTAAAAATTTCAATCAGGTCAGTTAGTCTGGAAGTAGAAAATGAATATAGATTTGTTACTTTTACTGCGTTAGGTGGAAACATTAAAGTTGGACCTTATGAAGAACCTAAAGGGATACAAATTGTTAAAGAAGAACTCCCACGAGGAAGAATTATATTTGAACCAAAACAAGAAAAAGAGCGAGTCCCTAAACCAAAATTACCGGTGATTAAAGAATTAGAAGAACCACCGCCGCAAATAGCCAAACTTAAAATTAGACTTATTTCTGATGCGGTTAATGGTGTTAAACTCCAAAAATTAAAATTAGGAGATAAGGTTTATACCAAGATTTTAGATAAAAATGAATTAAAAGAGGTGCGAGATTTAATTACACTTAAGTCTGGTGGCGTTGTAGAAGCAACCATAGAAGAATTATTTGCCTTAGACCACGCAAGGTCTAAAATACTTGCAAGATTGGGGCCGGGAGTAACTGGCGAAACAATCGTTGCCAATAAATCAAAGGTAAAGGTACCAAAAAGAAAACTGCGGATATTTAAGTAATAGAGGAAAGATGGTGGGGTTAGACCTTGAAAGCAAAATTAACTTGATTAATTCTGCTTTCAAGGTGTAACCCGAATGCGCCTGTAGCTCAGTATGGACAGAGCAGCGGTTTCCTAAACCGCGTGTCGGAGGTTCGAGTCCTCTCAGGCGCACTTAAATATTTTAATATGATAATGAAAGCCTATCTTGATATTGAAACCTCTTATGGAGGTGAAATAACCGTAGTCGGTGTTCTTTTAGAGACGGGAAATTTCACCCAACTTATTGGAAATGAAATTACTTCATATTTTCTCTTGCAGATTTTAAAAGGAGTATCAACTATTTATACCTATAATGGCAGTAGGTTTGATTTACCTGTAATTAAGAAAAATATAGGGTTAGATTTAACTAAATATTTTGGCTCTTATGATCTGATGTTCGATTGCTGGCGACTGAATTTATACGGTGGATTAAAGAATGTCGAAAAAAAATTAAATATCCCGCGTAAATTAAAAGGAATTACGGGATATGAGGCAATGAAACTCTGGCATCTATATCAGAATTACGGTGATACCCACGCATTAGCACTATTACTCGCTTATAATCGGGAGGATGTAGAGAATTTAGTTGTTTTAGAAAAAAGGTTATTTGGTAACTGTTCAGCCATTGATTATAGCGGTTATTAACTGGAACTTTACATAGGATAATACCCATAAATAAGGCATGAGAATAATCGTTCCGTTAGGAACATAATATCGGTAGGAATAGATAGATAAATCAATCAGTTCCGTAGGAACGATATATTGGTAGAAAATTTGTGAAACATTTACCGATATATTGTCCTTATGGGACATTATTTGTATGATATTTATTTCTACCGATATGTTGTCCCTATGGGACATTAAATGAAGGATGAGGTAGAATTTTCACATTCTATTTTTTTCCACTTTATCATAAGAAATAGGGGAAGGCAAGCCAAATGGACATAATTGTCTAAAAATATAGAGAGTTATAGCACTAATTTGACATAGTGTAGTAATGGTTCACGCATAACTTGTTAATTCACTACGAGTAGTTACGAGTATTTAATTCTAAGTAAAGTTTTGAATAATAACTGCTATAACACTGATTAACACGGATGAATACAGAGGTCAGAAGACAGATGAGAAAGGGAGAAACGGAGAAGGAGAGGAGACACGAGGCACTATACCTGAATTTTCAGCCTTCAGCCTAATTACGGACACGGATTACGAATTTTCAGTGTTTCATCTGTGTGCATCCATGGCTGAATATAGTAGTCATTAACGAAAATTTCTCATAGAACAGATATAGCAACATGGTTGAGGGTTTATAGTTTATAGTTGATAGTTTCATAGACTATCAACCATCAACTATCAACAATACTAATGTGAACTTTTGGTTAATACTTACTATAGTTACAAAGGAAGATTTTGATGAAAGAAATTAATTTGCCTTTGAATAAAGAGATAGTTAACTCGCTAAAAGTAGGTGATGAGATATTACTTAATGGCTGGTTCTACACCGCCAGGGATAAGGCACATCAAAGATTGGTTAAGAGCCTGGAGAAAAAAGAAAAATTGCCAATTGATTTAAAAGATATAACTATTTATTACACAGGTCCTACAGCCGCAAAATCAGGAGAAATTATAGGTTCAGCCGGTCCGACGACCAGCTCTCGTATGGATGTATTCACACCAATACTTTTGAAAAATGGTGTGATTGGAACAATTGGCAAAGGAAAAAGGTCAAAAGAGGTTATTTCAGCAATGAAAGAATATGGTTGTATTTACTTTATTACGATTGGAGGAGCTGGAGCATGGCTATCACAAAAAATTACACAAGCAAAAGTAATTGCTTACCCTGATTTGGGAACAGAGGCAATATTTCAATTTAAAGTAAAGGATTTTCCGGTTATTGTTGCTATTGATTCACGAGGTAATTATATTTATCAGAACGGTCCACTGACTGAAAATTCAGCATATCTATCTTCACTACAAAAAGATAAATCAGAGTTTGGAGACATCAGTCAGATAATAACAGTTTTTTTTAACCAAAAGAAAGAACTTGCTTTGGCAAATAAACAACTTCAAGAAGCAAATCAGGCAAAGTCGCAATTCCTCGCCAATATGAGCCATGAACTCAGGACTCCTCTCAATTCCATCATCGGCTTCAGCGAGGTTTTATTAGAGGAGACCTTTGGTAGCCTCCAGGAAAAACAAAAAAAATATCTCTCTAATATCCTTACCAGTGGCAAACACCTGCTCATACTTATCAATGATATTTTAGACCTTTCCAGGGTAGAGGCAGGTAAGGTAGAACTTAAGATTGAGGAGATTCTACCCAAAGAGATATTCAATGAGTGCCAGACATTAATTAAGAATATGGCATCAAAGAAGGGTATCTCGCTTGACTTTAAGGTTGAAGGCATCTCAACCATAAAAGCAGACCCGGTCAGGTTTAAGCAAATAATGTATAATCTTCTCTCAAATGCGATTAAGTTCACACCGGAAAGAGGAAGGGTAGATGTCCTCGCAAGACCAGTAGACGAAATGGTGCAAATTTCTGTCCAGGATACAGGAATTGGAATTGCCAGGGAAGATCAAGAAAAGGTCTTTGAGGAATTTAAGCAAATAGATAGCAGTTATGCCAAGCAATATGCAGGGACAGGACTTGGTCTGCCCTTAACCAGAAAATTGGTAGAACTGCATGGAGGGAAAATCTGGTTAGAAAGCGAGCCTGGCAAGGGAAGCACCTTTACTTTTACCATACCCGAGAGGGTAGAGAGCAAACAGCAGGAAGCAGAATACAAAGTGCAGAAATTAGAAGATAAACCTACTATATTAGTCGTGGAAGATGAATCACAATCCAGGGAACTCTTGACCATTTATCTTGAAAAGGCAGGGTATCAGGTAGTTTATGCCGTAGATGGCGAAGAAGCTATCCGGAAGGCTAAAGAGATTAAGCCCTCTGCTATTACATTAGATCTTATCCTTCCCAAGAAAAGTGGTTTTGAAGTAGTGAAAGAATTAAAAAGCCTTCCTGAAACTAAAGAAATTCCTATAATCATTATCTCTATGACAGATAATAAAGAATTAGGATTTAGCCTTGGAGCATCTGATTATTTGTTAAAACCTGTAGATAAGAACGAATTACTCTTAAAATTGAAAAAACATAGCGTTATGAAAAAATGAAAGAGAAATATATTGCTTTCTCGCTATAAAAATTTCTTGCAATAATTTTCTGCGTATGCTATACTACAAATAGATAGTAAATAAAAAAAACATATATGGAGGGAAAAAATGGCAAAAGAAAAGATACTGGTTGTTGATGATGAACCATTGAATAGAGAATTGGCTAAAGACCTGCTTGAGGTGGCAGGTTATGTCGTTTTTGAGGCCGGTGATGCTCATGAGGCAATAGAGCTGGCAAACAAGGAGAGGTTTGACCTTGTCTTGATGGATGTTCAACTTCCTGGCATGGATGGACTTTCTGCCATAAACATAATCAAAGGAAATTCTATGAACAAAGATATGCCGATTGTAGCCTTGACTGCTTATGCCATGAAAGGAGATAAAGAAAGGATAGAATCAGCAGGTTGTGATGGGTATCTTACCAAACCTATTAATACTAAAGAATTTGCTCAAAGTGTTGCCGGGTTTTTGAGGGTTTAGAAGCAGAAAAGATTGAAGAATTTGTGTTGGAAAAGATAGATATTTCAGTTGAAGATATAAATAACTTTGTGGGCGAGGTTAAAATTATGGGAACGAGAAAATCAAAGGTTTTAGTAGTTGATGATGAAGAATTTAATCGGGATTTGCTTGAGGCTATTCTGGTCACGCAATATGAGGTCATTATGGCTTGTGATGGATATGAGGCACTGATAAAGGTTAATCAAGAGCCAATAGATATAATTTTATTAGATATTATGATGCCAGGATTAGATGGATATGAGGTCTGCAGGCAATTGAAGGAAAAAAAGGAGACAAGCTTCATTCCGATAGTAATGGTTACTGCATTAAGGGAGAAGGAAGATAGGATAAAGGGACTTGAGGCAGGAGCAGACGATTTTTTGACCAAACCCATAGACCGGGCTGAGGTTTTAGCCAGGGTAAAATCACTGCTTCGCATTAAGCATCTAAATGATGACTTAACCGAGATTAACGCCACTTTAGAACAGAGGGTGAAAAAACAAGCAGAGGAATTGTGGCGGACTACCGCTGAAAAAGAACGACTCCAGAAAGAATTAGAGATTGCACGAAATATCCAGATGAGTTTCTTGCCGCAGATTATTCCTCAGATAGAAGGATTTGAGTTAGCCGCTATTAGCATCCCGGCAAAGGAAGTTGGAGGCGACTTCTATGATTTTATCCCGATTACCGAAGATAGATGGGGATTAACCATAGGTGATGTCTCAGGAAAAGGTATTCCTGCGGCTTTGTTTATGGCATTATCAAAAACCGTTGTCAGAACTAATACCATAGCCAATCCTCAACTACTTGATGCCATAAGTAAGGTAAATGAATTTATAGCTGAAGAGGCTACGGCAAATACTATGTTTGTTACTTTGTTTTATGCTATCCTGGATACGAAGAAAAAGAATTTGCTTTACATTAATGCCGGACATAACCCACCCTTGCTTATTAGACAGGATGAGGTTGCAATCTTAGAAGGGAAAGGGATGGCACTTGGGGTCATTCCTGCGGTTGAGCTGGAAGAGAAGGAAATTTGGCTTAAAAAAGGTGATATGGTAGCCTTTTACACCGACGGCGCCACTGAGGCAATCAATGAACAAGAAGAACAATTTGGTGAGGAAAATTTGATACAGGTGCTTCGTGAGAATCAACAAATGTCAGCACAAGAAATTATTAACCGAGTTCAACAGGCAGTAACTATCTTTTCTGGGACTCAATCTCAGTTCGATGATATTACTTTGATGATTTTAAAGGTTGATTGAAGGAGAAACGCTCATGAACCGGGGGGTTCACAAATGAGGATGAAAATAGTCGGTAGGAGATAGAAGGTAGGATGTAAGGAGATAGGCGTGAGGAGTGATGTTTTCTTTACTTTCTACTTTCTACTCTCTACTTTCTACTTTCTATTTTCAGGAGGAAAGGAAAAAATATGCAGTCTCAAGATAAAGATTTTGCTTTATATACCTTGAATTACGCCACAAAATTGATTTACTCAGCTACAGATTTAAAAGGGCTGATAGAGGTGGCAATTGATATGTTTTTAGAACTGGCAGAAGCCAATTGCGGTTCTATAATATTACTTGACTCTCAGGATTCTAGTCTAAAAATAGCCGTGGTAAAACGCCAGTATTCAACCATTTATAATTACCCGGAGAAAAGATTAGAGCCTGCTCCCAAATTAATTTTAGAGGTAATTAATGAAACTAAACCTTATTTCACCAATAATCCCGCTCAATTTCAAAACATAGGCGATGATTCAGGAAAAGATGCAAACTCTTTACTCTGTATTCCATTACTTGGTCAGGAAAAGGCGATAGGAGTCGTCTGCCTTTACTCCCAATGCAATGAATACGACCAGGATACGATTAATCTTATTTCTACATTAGCCACACAGGTTGGTGTCAATATAGAGAATGTTCGATTATATAAGGAGTTGGAGGAATGGGCAAAAGTGCTTGAACTCCGCGTCGCAGAACGGACTAAGGAACTGGCAGAGGCAAACGAAGAATTAAGAAAAATAGACCAGGCTAAATCAGATTTCCTCTCTACCGCGGCACACGAATTGAAGACACCTATGACCTCAATCAAGGCTATTGCTCTGACATTGGTTAATAACCCTGATGAGGATATTGCTATCAGAACAGAATTTTTATCCCTTATTTCTTCAGAGGTTGACAGGTTGACCAGATTAATCAATGATATTCTGAATTTATCTAAAATAGAGGCGGGTATGCTGGAATGGGATATGAACCAAATATCTCTAAGAGATGTAATTAATCAGTCTATTACCAATATCAATCCAGTAGCCTGCCAGAAGAAGATAAAGATTCAAATGAATATACCAGAGGGATTACCAAACATCACTGGTGATTATGAGAGATTGATGCAGGTCGTGATTAATCTGCTTAGCAATGCCATTAAATTTACGCCAGAGGGAGGTGAGATAGAAGTAAGGATAAAATATAGACACCAACCCGAAGAAATATTGCAAGTAAGTGTAACTGATAGCGGAGTAGGTATCGCCAGGGAGGATTTAGAGAAGGTATTTGATAAATTTAAACAGGTAGGTGGTAAAAAAACACAGGGCACAGGACTGGGACTGACTATCTGTAAGCAGATTATAGAACATCATGGCGGAAAGATATGGGTGGAAAGTCAATTGGGGATGGGTGCAACATTCCATTTTACTATCCCGGTCAGGAATAATCCATAGATTTCACAGATGAAAGTAATGAAGTAATGGAGTGTTAATTTTAAATTCATTCCCCCATATTTCCATCACTTCACTACTCCATATTATAGTGCTTCACGAAATAAAAGTAAGTAATCGGTTAACTGGTAATTGGTAACTAATTACCATTCACCAATTACCAGTTACCAAAAAAAAGGAGGTGGAAAATATGCCTGTAGTAACAACAGAAAAGATTGATTTAGGTCGATTGTTAGTGGACTACAAACTGATGACACAAGAGCAACTCAAAGAAGCAGAAAAAGTAGTTGCAGAAAAAAATAGGGATATAAGGGAAGTTCTAAGAGAATTAAACTATGTGAATGAAGGAGGAATCAATTATGTTTTGAGTAGTTATCTTGACCTACCCTATGTCCATATCTCTCCTCAGATAGTTGACCCGGCAGTAGTCAAATCTATTCCCAGAGAGATACTGGAGAGGTATCGTATGGTACCTATTGTTTGTCTCGACCATGAAATAGAATTAGTTATGGCTGATCCAACTGATGTGGAGGCAATCAAAGAGGCAGAAGGTATTACTCAGTGTTCGGCAAAAATTTCTATTGGTCTGGCTGATGAGATTTTAGAGGTAATTGACCAGATTTTTGGGAAGGAATTAACTCAAATACCCAAACCACCGGAAGAAATTTTAGCCGATACCTCAGGAGTAGCCTTTGTTTATCATCACTTAACAGAGGCAGTAACCGAAGGCGTCAGCGAGCTCTATATTGAGCCGACCAGCACCCAGCTAAGGATACTTTACCGGATGAGGGATGGTAGGTTGGAGGAGAAAAAACCTCAACCTTTAAGCCTGTATCCAGGGATATGTGCTCGATTGAAGATAATGACTAACATCCCGGCTACCGGAAAAGAAAGCAATATCCTCACCAGAATTGGCGATAAAGAGGTGTATCTCCATACCTCTGTTTTATCCAGTATCAACGGTGATTGCTGGACAATCAAAATATTAGAAAGACAAAAACAAATCTTTAAATTGGAGGAATTAGGGTTTCAAAATGAGTTGATAGAGCAAATAAGAACAATAATTAATCAGCCTTCGGGCGTAATTATCGTTACCGGACCACCAGGGAGTGGTCGGACAGCAACCTGCTATTCACTTTTATCCGAGGTCAGAAATAAGCGTGTGGTAACTATTGAGGAGGCAACCTCTTATCAAAACGATGAATTTATCCAGCTCGAATCAAAGGCAGATTCAGGGCTAAAATCTGCCATTTCTTCTGGGGCTGATATAATAATGCTCGAAGATATGAGCCAGGAGTATGTCCTGAAACAGTGTTTCGATACTGCCTTAGCCGGGAAATTGATATTAGGTCAGATGTATCACCCATCTTGCTTTGACACCCTTGAGCAGTTAATCAAGGAGTTAGGTTCGACACTACTTGCAAATACCCTTTTAATGCTCATTGCCCGGAAAAAGGTTGTCGGGGCTGGAAAAGGTGTTAACTACCTCTATGAGGTGTTAATCTTTAATGAGCGGCTTAAAACCTTCCTGCGAGAGGGAGATTTAAAGAAGGTAAAAGAGGATGCAGAAAAGAGTGGATTTCGTTCCCTATCATCTCTCCTTAAAGAAAAAATGTCCGCAGGAACGATTAGTTTGAAGGAGGTGTTCTAAAATGAATCTGAAAGAATTACTTATGTTATGTAAAGAGAGGAATGCATCGGACCTTCATCTATCTTCAGATGCCCCGCCACTAATTCGGGTTGTTGGAAAATTAGAGAAGGTAAGTGATGAAAAGATAACTAAAGAAGAGATTCGCCAGACAATTTATTCTCTCCTTTCCGAGAGCCAAAAAGTTAGATTTGACAAAGAGCTGGAACTCGATTTTTCCATTGAATACCCTGAAATAGGTCGATTTCGAGTCAATGCCTATTCTCAAAGAAGAGGCGACTCATTGGCATTTAGACTTATTCCTACTAAGATTAAATCTATTCGGGAATTAGGATTACCTTTAGTATTAGAGAATTTTGCTCACGAGTCAAGAGGTCTAGTCCTGGTTACTGGAGTTACTGGTTGTGGCAAAAGCACGACATTAGCCGCGATGATTGACCTTATCAATCAGAAGAGAACTGAACATATCATTACTATTGAGGACCCGATAGAATATGTCTATGAGAATAAGAATTGTTTAATTGACCAACGAGAGATAGGCACAAATACCGGCTCTTTTTATGGGGCACTTAAAAATGCTTTAAGAGAGGACCCTGATGTTATCTTAGTTGGTGAGATGCGTGATTTGGAGACAATAGCTATGACCATAACCGCGGCGGAAACAGGTCATCTGGTCTTTGCGACATTACATACGGTTAACGCACCGCAGACTATAAATCGAATAATAGATGTTTTCCCTGCGGCACAACAAGACCAAATTAGAACACAATTATCCGAGGTCCTTTTAAGTGTCGTCTCGCAAACACTTATTCCAACCATTGATGAAAAAGAAAGGGTTTGTGCCGCTGAGGTAATGGTTACTACCTCGGCAATAAAAAATATGATTCGTGAAAGCAAAGTATTTCAAATACCTTCACTTATTCAGACAGGAAGAAAAGATGGTATGCAAACGATGGACCAGGCATTAGAGGCATTGGTTAATGAAACCAAAATCACTAAACAAGAAGCCATAAAACGCGCCTTTAACAAAAATATTTTTGATAGATATGGGTATGAATCAAGGTAAGAAGATACAGGTGGTAATTTACCGCAGAGACGCAGAGGAACAGAGAAGACATATAGAAATATTAACCAAAAGTTCACATTAGTATTGTTGAGGGTTGATGGTTGATGGTTGATAGTCTATGAAACTATCAACCATCAACCATCAACTATAAACTATCAACTATAAACTATAAACTATCAACTATCAACCATCAACCCTGTTGCTATATCTGTTCTATGAGAAATTTTCGTTAATAACTACTATAGAAATAAAAAGGAAAAAATAGTTAGCTGAAAAGGCTAATAAAATCAAGGGTAAGTTTTATCCGAGAGTGTTCGTAAGTAAAAAAGGAGGTGGGAAATATGAATAAGAAAGTACTTTTAACTGATGATGATGAAGTTATCCTCAAAATAGGGAAATTTAACCTGGAAAAGGCAGGTTATGAAGTTTTTACTGCCAGTAATGGACAGGATGCAGTAGAAAGAAGTAGAGACATTAAGCCAGATTTAATTATCCTGGATATAATGATGCCGATAATGGATGGCTACACCGCCTTGTTAAAGTTAAAGGGATACGAAGAGACCCGGGATATTCCGATAGTCATCCTTACTGCTCAAGAAGGGGATGTGTATAAAAAGATAAGTGGGGAAATGGGTGCCATAGAACATTTGAATAAACCATTCAATCCGAATGACTTGGTCGAAAAGGTTAATTCGATATTGAAGTGATATTGGGGTCAGACCGTGAATGTGGAATGCAAACCCGGTCTGACCCTAATTTCTGTCCCTACCATTCAAAGGTCTGCACCACAATTATCCCTTTTTTCTCTGCTTCAGTTATAAACCCAGTCGTAGCAAAATGGGCAATTAACAACCTTACTACATCTGCCTGGTATTCACCCTTTACCAATTCTACCTTCTCCTCCAAATCCGCAAATATCCCCTCCTTATCCTTCTTGCGTATTTCATCAAGCCTGAGTTGGACCTCACCAACCAGCATTATCTCTTTCCCATCCATCCTTCCCCTGCCAAATATATTTATTTCTTTTCCCCTAATCTTTGCACGAACCAATCTCTTCTCTATCTCTATCCCATACCTTTCCTTTAACAGGGCTGGAAGCATTCGGTAGGCTTCATTCTCAAATCCGTAGCTAACACTCTTTTGTAATCCCCCAAGCTCTACCCTTGTATCCTTTAATCCCTTAGCAAGCCCTCTTATCTCAAATGCCATCTTCTCTATCTCAATCTCTGTTCTCTTTTGTGCCTCAGCCAATTCTTTCTGTGCTACGGTTAATTCCTCTACCTTTATCTCTGTCCTTTTCTGTGCCTCAGCCAATTCCTTCTGTGCTAATGATAACTCCTTCTGTGCCGATGATAACTCCTTCTGTGCCTCAGCTAACTCCTTTACCTCAATCCCAATATCTCTCACTATTGTCTTAAGTTCAGAAAAGTCCTCTCGGGTAACATAATTTTCCCTTATCCGCTCATCAACTATCCTTACTATCTCTCTCTTTATTGGCTCTGTTATCCTAAAATCCGCCCGGCTCATTGTTTGTGTGTGCATAAATTACTCCTCCTGATTGTCTACGATATAAAAATTATAACATTACCTAAGATCTTTTGTCAACAGAAAATTATTTTGAAACGTAATGAGTCAGTGAAATGGGGGATTTTCCTGAAAGTAGGAAAGTAGGAAAGGGGGAGACATCGCCCCCAGAAGAGGAATACCGTGCACATCCTTTATCCCTTTCCTACTTACCTACTACCTACTTGCCTACTATTTTCATTGCTCTGTCCTCCGCAGGTTAATGTTCATTCCCTCAAATAACTGACGTATTATTTTGAAACTTACCTACATCTTTTAATCTTAAATTTTGTTATATCTATTAGGGAAAACCTAATAAATATTGTAAGCGTTCAGCCACAGAGGCACAAAGTTCACAGAGAATTAGGGAAATTAACCACATAAGGACACGATTAACCCCTAATATCCCATAATTTAAGTAATAGGTGGATTAAAAAGTTAAGATTTTTCTTCACAAAAAAAGATAATCCATCACATAAGGAAAAAATTTCGACCTGTGCGGTTAAATGTAAAATGGATAATGTAAAATGAGAAATGTAAAATGAAAATGTATAACTGAAAGGTAATGAGTTTTGCGAAGTTCTAAAATTTCCCATTTTTCATTTCCTATTTTACATTTTACATTTATTTTTCGTAAGCGTTCAGGTGGTGTAACAAAAGGAGATGTGGAGATTAAGGAGATAGGGAGATATTATTAAAAAAATTGAAATTAATAGAAACTAATAGAAATTTATGGAAATTTGTTGTTTTCCACAATCAATTTCTACCTATTTCTATAAATTTCAATCTATTTCTATTATCTTATCTCCATATCACTCTTATCTCCTTATCCCCTTTCTTACACTTTTGATATATAGCCTGAACGGTTACTAAATATTTACCTTTTAAGACTTATGGGTAAGTTTTCAGGAATATTAACTTGACAATTAACTCCCTTTTTTGATATAATTATTTTCAGGAAGAAGGTGAATAATATGATTTATCATACCATTGATTCTAAGTTCAAATTACAGATAGTTAAAGATTTCAAAATATAATACACATTTTTAAGAGGTAATTAAAAATGCCACAAAAGATATTAATTGTTGATGATGACCAAACAATTCGGAAAATAGGTGAGTATAATCTAAAAAAAGCAGGTTATGAAGTAATCACTGCCAACAATGGCGAGGAAGGAATAAGAAAGATTGAGACCGAAAAACCTGACCTGGTAATCCTGGATCTGATGATGCCTGTTATGGATGGATATGAGGTTTGTCAAAAGATTAAGGAAGATTGGTTAAGAAGTCATATCCCGATAATCATCTTATCGATTAAGAAGGATGTGGATGATAAAGTAAAAGGGTTAAGGGTTGGTGCAGATGACTACCTGGCAAAGCCTTTTGACCCGCAGGAGTTATTGGTAAGGGTAGAGGCAAATCTGCGCCGCATTAAACGGGATATGCAGGCTAACCCATTAACAGGCTTACCAGGGAATGTCCCGATTAATAACAAGATTACAGAGGTAATAAAACAAGGAAGAAGTTTTTGTATCCTTTATATTGACCTGGATTACTTTAAGGCATTTAATGATACCTATGGCTATGAGCGGGGAGATGAGGTTATCCAATTTACCTCCCAGACGATTATTCAAACCATAAGAGAGTTGGGAAATTCAACAGATTTTGTAGGTCATATAGGTGGTGATGATTTTGTTGTCCTGACTACACCGACTAAGGTTGATTCTATCTGTAATGAAATTATTAAAGCATTTGACATTGGTATTCTCAATTTCTATGATGAAGAAGATAGGGAAAGAGGTTTTCTTCTCTGTCCAGACCGTAAAGGACAACCAAATAAATTTCCATTAATCTCTATCTCGATTGCCTGTGTAACTAATGAGCAGAACAAATTTACGCATCTGGGTGAGATAAGTGCCGCGGCGGCTGAAATGAAAAAATACGCTAAATCTATCGCCGGTAGTAGCTATGTCAAAGATAGAAGAAAAATGTTAAATTTCAAGACTACGGCTAAATTGGAAAATTTACCTTTGATGAGTAACTTTATTAATCAAGCAACACAAAAATTTGGGCTGGATAAGGATACAGGATTTGATATTCAAGTTGCTGTTGAAGAGGCGTGTGAAAATATAGTTGAACATAGCTACCCAAAAGGTAGTGAAGGCTCTATTGAGATTAATTGTGAATACAAAGATAATAATTTTATCGTTAAAATCAAGGATTATGGTCAATCATTTGACCCCAATACCATTCCTGAACCGAATTTAGAGGCTAAATTAGAAGACCGAACTACAGGTGGATTAGGTATCTACTTTATGAAAAGATTGATGGATGAAATCAATTACTATTTTGACCCGAAAGAAGGCAATGAACTGATAATGGTCAAAAGATTAAATGCAAAAAGGTAATCGATTATGGGTAATACTGAGTACCGGTTACCAATTATAAACTACAAGGAGGAAAAGATATGAAGGTAGAAATTAAAGGAATTCAGGAAATTACCGTAATGAATCTTACTGGTCGAATAGATGCCGCTACGGCTCCCCAATTAGAAGAAGAATGGCATAACCTTATGACACAGGAAAAGAACAAGGTGGTCATTAACTTTAAAAGGGTTGATTATATCTCCAGCGGCGGATTACGGGTGCTATTACTTGTGGCTAAAGAGATGAAGGCTCGAGATGGAATTTTAAGGTTTTGTCATTTAGACCCCAATGTCTATAAAATCTTCAAATTGGCGGGCTTTACCTCTATCTTTAATATCTACGAGACAGAAGAAGAGGCAGTCCGGGATATTTAGTGTTCTGACAAGGAAATTGAGAGATGATAGAAATTAAGGACATTATTCAAGCCGTTGAATCTATCATTGAAGGAAAGACTAATTCAATTAATCTTTCGGCTCAAGGTGAGGCAGGAGAACTAATCTGTGCTCTAAATAAAATGCTTTCTTCATTGCAAACAAAAAATATCGAAGTTGAGGAAAGATTAAATGAAAAACTCCTTTCCTTGTATGAGTTAAATTACGCCACTAAGATGATAAGTTTCACTATGGAGATGAAGGAATTATTGGACATCTCCATTGATATGATTAGTGATTTAGCTCGGGTAGAGAAGGCTTCGATTATGCTGATTAATCCCAGAAACCGAGAATTGGTAGTAGAGATTGTCAAAGAAAGTGGAAAGATTATCTATCCAGAAACAGTTTTAAGACCACCACACCAAATTCTTTCTGAAGTTATTAATGAAGGCAAGGTTTATCTTTCCTATGAGCAGTTTGAAGATTTAGGGGATGGATTAATTAATGAGATAACTTCTTTTCTTTCTTTTCCCATAATGGGCAAGGAACAAGTTTTAGGGGTAGTTAATCTTTACAATTGTCTAAACAAGAAGGAATTCAGCCAGGATGAGATGAATCTAATCTCTACTTTAATCTCCCAGGTGGGTATTTCTATTGAAAATGCCCGGTTATTTATCAGGATAAAAGAACTCTTCTGGGACACCGTGAGGGCTTTAGCCTCAACCATAGATGCCAAAGACCCATATACTTATGGTCATTCGGAAAGGGTAGCAGAATATTCAGTAGAGATTGCTAAAAGATTAGGATGGAGTGTGCAAGAACAAGAGGAGGTGCAATTAGCCGGGCTTTTACATGATATTGGAAAAATTGGCATACCAGATGATATTCTTCACAAACCCGGTGGTCTGGATGACAAAGAATTCGAAAAGATAAAACTCCATCCCCTCAAAGGTAGCAAAATTATGGAGCATATCAGTCAACTGGAAAAAGTCCTTCCCGGGATGAAACATCATCACGAACGATTCTGTGGAGGTGGGTATCCAGATAATTTAAAGGGTGATGAAGTTCCTTTAATCGGCAGGATAATCTGTGTGGCAGATGCCTATGATGCTATGACCTCAAATCGTGCCTATCGAAATAAAATGACTACTCAGGAGGCTTTATCGAGAATAAAAAATGCCTCAGGCACACAATTTGACCCGCAAGTTGTGGAGGCATTTTTGAAAGTAGTTGGGGGGGGAGGGGGTTGTTATATGAAATTGACACGGCGTGAATTTTTTAAGAAAATCTCAATATTAAGTTTAGCCTTAGCCAGTTGTCCTCTTTTGCCTAAAATTGGGTCTGGTGCAGAAATTTCAGGTAGAAAAGGCTACATTTCACCCCGGGAAGCACGAAATTATTTAGTATTAGAAGATGGTGTGGTGCAGTGTCAAAATTGTCCACGAAGGTGCACGCTTGGTCCGGGACAAAGGAGTTTTTGCAGGGTAAGAGAGAATCAAAATGGGAAATTAATGACGCTTGTCTATGGAAATCCGTGTGCGGTTCATATTGACCCAATCGAGAAAAAACCTTTCTTCCATTTTTTGCCAGGAACATCAGTTTTTTCATTAGCCACGGCAGGTTGCAATTTACGATGTCAATTCTGTCAAAATTGGCAAATCTCACAAGCAACGCCTGAGGAAACAATAAATTTCCCTCTTAGCCCGGAATTAATCGTTCAAGCAACATTATCGGAAAAATGTCCTTCGCTGGCATTTACTTATACCGAACCAAGTGTCTTTTTCGAGTATATGCTGGATACCTGTAAATTAGCCAGAAAACAAAAAATAATGACTACTTATCATTCAAATGGATTTATTAATCCCACTCCATTGAAAGAGTTATGTAAATATTTGAATGCGGCGTGTATTGACTTGAAAGGATTTACAAATGAATATTATCAACAGATGTCTTCAGCCTGGATTGCCCCGGTCAAAAATACTCTCGAAACCCTTAAAAAAAATAATATTCATCTTGAGATTGTAACTTTAGTTGTGCCAAATAAAAATGATGATTTAGAGATAAATGAAAAGATGTGTAAATGGATTAAAGAAGAATTAGGAGATGATGTCCCGTTACATTTTTCCCGTTTTTATCCACATTATAAATTAGAACATCTACCGCCAACACCTGTCCACAAATTAGAAACACTTCGCCAGGTAGCTTTTTCTGCCGGATTAAAATATGTCTATATTGGCAATGTCCCCGGTCATCCCGGAGAAAATACCCATTGTCCCAAATGTTCTAAAATAATAATAAAAAGGTTTGGGTTTAAAATCATTGAGAATAATCTTGCGGAGGGCAAATGTAAATTCTGTAAGCAACCAATCTCTGGAAAATGGTAACCGTTCAGGATATAGCCACAGAGTCACAGAGAACACAGAGGGAATATAGCAGTTATTAGTCAAAATTTTACTCAGAGTGGATAAGGGAAAAATCCCAAATCCCAAGCACCAAATCTCAAATAAGCACCAAATTTCAAGTAATAAATACCAAACTATGGGGGGTAATGTTTTGAATTTTGGTCATTCGAATTTGTTTGGAATTTGGAATTTGTGATTTGGAATTTCATAACCATATCTATGTCAAATTTCGATTAATAAATGCTATAATTCGTGTCCATTTGTGGCTAATTTCTCTAATTCTCTGTGAACTCTGTGCCTCTGTGGCTGAACGGTTACTAAAAATGAGGTGATTAAAGATTAATATAATCCAAAAACTAACTCTAAAACTAACAAAAAAAGACCGGATGGACCTGACAGAAATCTTCAGGATAAAAGCAGTGCTTCCTTTTGTAAAAGGAAGATTACTTGACATTGGTTGTGGTTATAATAATCTTGTTAAAAAATATAAGGGAGAAGGAGTAGGGGTTGATGTTTTTAATTGGGGAGAAAGACCGGATTATGTTGTTGAACGAACTGATTGCTTACCATTCGAAGATGAAACATTCGATACCATAACTTTTCTTGCATGTTTAAATCATATTCCGTATCGTGTATCAGTTTTGAAGGAAGCACGGCGGATATTGAAAAAGGATGGGAGAATAATTATCACAATGATAGCCCCTTTAATTGGAAAGATAGCACATTTGATAGAAATCAAGGATGAATTAATGAGGGGTGAAATACATCAAAATGAGACACCTGGCTTAAGTCTTCAGGACCTTAAAGCAATCTTCAAAGAAGCAAATTTGATTATTGAAAAAACTAAATCATTTGAATTCGGTTTAAATAAAATTTATCTCTTAAAAAAACAGTTTAACTTTTAACTTCCGCGGTAATGGGATAACACCCGTTATTCCTTTTTTTCCAGATATGCCTTTAGCGGTCCTGCATCGGTTTTTACTTCAATCTTAACCGGTAGATGTGTTTTATTTGTTGTGAACCAGACGATAATATCTGGTCCAGCTATTACCTTTAAAGTTTTAAACCTTCCCGCCGGGGTAGAGAGCATTTCTTCTTTTACTATATTTACTTTAATCTTTTCTACTTCATCTGAAGTTAATAAACTTAAAAGATATGAATTACCTATTTTCAAATCTTGATTCCGTAGATAATAAATTAAAGAAAGAAAATCTCTGGTATTTGGAACTATATCAATAGTTCGAGTTATATCCGTATGTTGACTGAAAACAACTGCCTTTTGATTTATGTGGTCAAATGTGGAGATATAATGTTTATGATATTTTTTGCGGTTAATATCCTTTATTGTCAGCACTGGAAGTAAAGTTGAGGTTTGCACCCAGCTATCTATTTGTTCAGATAGGTAGTAATAATGTGAAAAAAAAGGATTAGATTTAATTGTAGAGCGAAGATGATAAGTTTGCTGAGTATTTATCTCCTCGATTCCTATAACCTCATCTATTTGACTGCCTATTTTAAATCCAAATAGCCGAACCTCATAGGTAAGTTTGTCGCTTGTTCCAAATGGCAATTCCTCAGCACATATCGTTGTTCTGATAAAAATAAATATGATTATAAAAAATATCCTTCGCATTTTTTAATATCCCTCTGATAATCTGTCAATCAGGAGTGTGGGTAAAACTTCTTTTCTCATTAGTTCTTGTGTTTTTCGGATATCATAAGGAATTTTATGTATCGTGATTTCTTTAGTCTTTGTATCAAATATGCCAAAACTTGCTCTCGGGTCACCGTCTCTTGGTTGTCCTACTGCTCCAACATTAACGATTAATTTCTCATCAGACAAAATTCTAATTGTATCTGTATCACCAAGTCTAATAGAATAAATTGGGTAATATTCTTTATAAACAAATAGGTATGGATGATGGGTATGTCCTACTAATAAAAGATTACTCTTTTTTAATAACCTGAAGTTTTTAGCGGCTTCTTTAATCCCACTAATATACTCATCTGTATAATCATTTAAACTGCCATGAACCATAATAAAATCTTTTTCTTCGATGATTTCTGGTAATGAGGCTAAATATTCTTTATTCTCTTTAGTTAAAGTATCCATAGTCCAGATAATCGCTCTTTGGGCATATTCATTAAACCAGGAGGTATCCTTCCAACCAATGCAGGCTAAATCATGATTACCAACAACCACCTTCAATCCTGAAAGATTTCTTATTTCCTGAATGCACTCATTTGGAAGAGGTCCGTAACCAACAATATCTCCCAGACAGATTATTTGGTCAACATCTTTCAATTCATTAAGGACTACCTTTAAAGCCTCTAAATTACTATGAATATCCGAAATAATTCCATATTTCATAAAATTATTCCACCACCCGAGCCCCGAGTCCCGGACCCCGAGCCCCGTTTTCTTCGTCGCAATCCCTTATTCATCAGGTCGATTTGCAGAGAGCAGAAGGCAGAGAGCAGAGAGCAGAAGGCAGAGAGCAGAGAGCAGATTATTATTGGCAAAACTTCTCAGGTTGTTTCAACATTCCATTAAGCATCTTTCCAATTTCTTCATAGCCTTGAGTCCAATATTTGTAAATCTCCGCATTGATATATTTACAACTTGAAGAAAAATCTATCCATACCTGGGTCTCGCTACCTTCAGCATCAGCATCTGTCAATTTATTAGTGAAGTATTTGGGGTATCTTCTTTTTCTCCATGCTTCTGCTATAGATGTACAAACAGACCGTGATGAGCGTCGCATTTGGTCAATAAGTGAATACTTTTCTTCCTTAGGGAAACTTTTTGTTTGTTCAAATATTTCCATTGCTAATTGATATGCTAATTGATATACTTTCAAGTCTTTATAGCTTTCAATTCTCATTATATCATTTTGCTCCTTCCTTCTGCCCTCTGCCCTCTGCTCTCTGCTCTCTGCCCTCTGCCTTCTGCCCTCTGCCCTCTGCCTTCTGCCCTCTGCTCTCTGCCCTCTGCTCTCTAAAAAAACAATCCCTTATTCATCAGGTATTAGATTCGATACGTCCCCAGTGTTTGCAAGTAATTAGAAAGCGTGGATTTGAATTTTAGAAATATATCTTCTATGTTTTTAATACCCTCTTGCATCCTATCCCATTCCAATTGAAAACCATATCCGTGATATACAACATGTCTGAATTTGCGAAAAGGTGCAAAGGCTAAAGATAGAGAGTCATCAAACAAAACTGGTAAAGGGACATAGGAAGGTGCACAAAATCGTTTAAATAAGTCAGTATGCCAGTTACTACCAGTTGGCAATGGAATAGAATAAAAGTGACTAATTCGTTTGAGGATATTTTCTATACCTCCATAAAACTGAGCAAGAAAAGCACCCGCAGCGGTTTTTTCACGAACAGTTGGTTCCCTTTTAGATATATCATCGCGTAAAGATAAAAGTTCTCACAGAATTGACTCAATCAATTCAAGTTCAATGTTGATTTCTTCACGAAGTTCTTCATCTGTCATAGTAAAACTTTCCCTTTTGTTTCAATATACCTTGTAAACCGTGTTGGCGGACTTAATGGAACTATATCCAAAGGTGTTTCTAACTCCTCTTCAAGTTTTGCCGCCAATTCATAAATCTTCCATCCTGTTACTCCCTCACAAGCCAAATCAATATCTCTCGTCTCTAATGGCATTTCCAGCGCACTGCCAAAAAGAATCAATCGTGTAGCACCATATATTTTAGCCAAAGAGACTATCTTTTCAATTTGTCCTTGATTTATTGCCACCTTTATTACCTCCTTCTTTGCTTTCTGTATAACAGCCTTTCACGAAATTCATAACTCCTTGATTAACAAGAAGTTACAAATACGCTTTTTTCTTATTGCCCTCCTACTATATAACTCCTTGATTTCAAAAGAGTTGCAAATGTCAATTTCTTGCTTTTTCTTGATTTTCACCCTTTTTAAATAGGGGTGGAGGGCAATTTTACTTTTTCCCCTCTACCCAGAGGGAGGCTAGACTTACCCCGGGGTTCCAGGCAATTCCCCCTTAATAAAGGGGGTTAGGGGGTTGTGATTGTTCAATCCATCCTTCAATTGCCCTTAAAACATTGTCTATATCTTTCTTTACATCACTATCATTGAATCTTATGAGAGTTAAACCCATAGACTTTAATTTCCATCCCCCTTAATAAAGGGGGCATAGGGGGTTGTTTCTTTCCATATCGTACTCAAATCTACTCTCGTTGTGGGTTTCTCCATCAATTTCAATTATCAGTT
>JBFLYA010000008.1 GCA_040757115.1 bacterium
GAAATTTCGTAACACAAATGCGTTGGGGGGTGGGTCAATTTTCATTGCCAAATTTGATGGATTATTGGAGCCCCCTGGGTCAATTTTCAATTGCCAAAAATGGCTCAGTTTTCAATTGCCATTGACATACCTGAACGGTTACAAAACTTTTAGATTTCTCGCAAAGGCGCAAAGGACGCTAAGTGGATTTTTTCTCTGCGACTCTGCGTCTGGGCGGTGTCCATTTCCGTAACTATTCAGCCCCAGATGGACACGGATGAAACACTGAAAATTCGTAAATCGTGTCCGGTATCCGTGTCCGTAATCAGGCTGAAGGGTTTTTCTCCTGTTGTCCTCTGTCCTCTGCCCTCTGCCCTCTGCCTTCTGCCTTCTGCCCTCTGCTATTCATCCGTGCTAATCCGTGTTAATCAGTGGCTGAATAGTTACCCATTTCCTTTGTATTTCATAGCATTCCATCTATGGGCTGTAATGGGCTTTAGCCCTGAACATAGAGTTTATTCCATATCCCTCACCCATTTTTTCCACTCACTCAATTACTCCACCGCCAAGTAACACCTCGTCTTTATAGAAGACTACTGATTGTCCTGGCGTCACTGCTCGAACAGGTTGTTTAAACACGACCTCTACCTTATCATTATTTACTGGATGAATGATGGCTTTGGTTTCCGGATGCAGGTATCGGATTTTTGCCACTACCTCCATTTCAGATTCAAACCTTTCCATCGCCACCCAGTTTAACTCACCGGCTATTAGACTATTTCGATACAGGTCAGATTCATCACCTACGATGACTGCATTTCTGTTTAAGTCTATGCTTATCACATAAAGGGGTCTGCCTGCGGCAATGCCAAGTCCTCTACGCTGACCAATGGTGAAAAATGCAATTCCCGAATGCCTGCCTAAAATATTCCCATTTTTATCCAGTATTTCACCTGGTTTAAATGCATCTTTAATTCTTTGTTGAATAAAATTCCGATAATCTCCTTGTGGAATAAAACATATTTCCTGTGATTCAGGTTTATTTGCGACTTTGAGTCCCAGTCTTACCGCTATCTTTCGAACTTCTTGCTTTTGATAATCCCCTAACGGCATCATTGCCTGAGATAATTGCTCCTGGGAAAGTTTATACAGGAAATAGGACTGGTCTCTGGTTGTATCAATCCCTTTTTTGATTATATAGCGATTGTTTTGTTTTTCGAGCCTGGCATAATGACCCGTTGCCAGATAGTCTGCCCCCAATTCCTTAGCCTTAGCCAGCAGGATGTCAAACTTTATTCTGGAGTTGCAGATGATACATGGATTGGGAGTTCGACCAGCCAGATATTCCTTTACAAAATAGCTAACTACCATTTGCTCAAATTCTGCCTTACAATCAATGATATGATGTCGGATGCCCAATCTCTTTGCCACATCTCTGGCATCTACAAAAGATTGTAATGAACAGCAGGTATCTAGCTTTTCAATTTGGCAACTTGATTTAAGTATCTCCATAGTTACACCAATAACATCATACCCCATCTCTTTAATCAAATAGGCGGTAACCGATGAATCTACACCACCACTCATAGCTACTACAACACATTTTGCCATTCTTAGACCTCATTTCCTTAAAAATGAACCACGAATTTTGGCTAAAACCAACTCCGACTTTCATTGTTTTTCTTTACTTGCACTATTCTAACAAATTTGAATAATTCTGTCAACAATTAAAACCATAGTAAATTTGTTGACAGGTTTGCTTCTTTGTGCTATAATCTTTGTAACCGTTCAGGTAATCCTTTACCGCAGAGACGCAGAGAAACAGAGAGGAAAATATCTTTTTTTTCGTGTTTTTCGGTGTTTAAAAAGGCTTAAAAACAGTTAGTCGAAAGTCCGTATTAAAAGATTAATAAACAACGAAAGTCCCGAAATGCACAAAAAAGGAAATTTCTGCCTCTGGTGAATAGATTTTAATTTTTTCTCTGCGTCTCTGTGTCTCTGCGGTGAACGGTTACTAATCTTTTACGCGGAGGTAAAAAATGATTTCTACCAGGATGAATAAAATTGATTCTTCTGGTATTCGGAAGGTATTCAATTTAGCCAGTCAACTACAAAATCCTATTAATCTTAGTATTGGCCAGCCAGATTTTGATGTGCCCGCAGAAATTAAACAGGAGGCAATTAACGCTATCAATGCTGGATTTAATAGATATACTCAAACAGAAGGTATTTTAGAATTAAGAGAAAGGGTTGCCCAAAAACTACGAGATAAAAATAATATTAATGTCAATCCAAAGGATATTTTAATTACAAGTGGTGTTTCTGGCGGGTTATTTTTAGCCTTTTATGTTTTGCTCGATAAAGATGATGAGGCGATTATTTTTGACCCATATTTTGTTATGTATAAACATCTGATAAATTTTATCGACTCAAGACCAATATATATTAATACATATCCTGATTTTAGTTTGAATATTGACCGGGTAAAAGAGGCAATTACTGCAAAGACAAAGGTGATTGTGATTAACTCTCCGGGAAACCCCACGGGTAAAACATATTCCAAACTTGAGATAGAGGGAATTGCAAAAGTAGCTAAAGAGAATGATTTAGTGGTAATATCAGATGAAGTTTATGAAGAATTTATGTATGAAGGAGAACATTTTAGTATTGGGAGTATTTATGACAGGACAATTACCTTAAATGGTTTTTCTAAGGCTTATGCAATGACGGGTTGGCGAATGGGCTATGCCGCAGGACCAGGTGAAATCATTCAGCAAATGACTAAATTACAGCAATATAGTTTTGTCTGTGCCCCTTCTTTTGCTCAAATTGCCGCAATTAAGGCACTTGATTGTGATATAAGTAAATATATTGAAGAATACCGAAGGAAGAGAGATTTGGTTTATGAGGGGTTAAAAGATTATTTTAAGGTTGAAAAGCCTGGTGGGGGATTTTATATATTCCCACAGGTTGAGGGAATAACAGCAACGGCATTTGTTGAAAAGGCAATCGCTAAAAATCTATTAATCATTCCAGGCAATATCTTTTCAGAACAGGATACTAACTTCCGATTATCCTTTGCTACAAAAGACGAGATAATTCAAAAAGGGATTGAGATACTAATTAGAGTAGCAGAAAACTAAACAACAGTCAATATTCAGGAGATACAGTTATTATCAGTAAATCTTCATTGCCTGGCGGACCTCGAGCATGACTTTAGAAGTTATTTCTCTTGCCTTTTTCTTACCTTCATCTAATATATTTATAATTTCAAGTGGGGCTATCTCGAATTTTTTGCGTGCCTCATGGATAGGTTTTAAGCAAGAAATTAATATCTGGGCTAATTCCTCCTTACATTTCACACAACCTCTTTCTGCCTCCTGGCATTCCTGTTTTATCACCTCGACACCCTTTTTATTAAAAGCCTGATGAAAGGCAAAAACCACACATATCTCTGGATGACCTGAGTCCGTTGGATGAATCCTTGCCGGGTCGGTAATCATATTCTTTACCTTCTTCACTATCAGGTCATCTGAGTCTGACAGGTAGATACAATTCCCAAAGCTTTTACTCATCTTGCGTCCATCTACACCGGGAAGTTTAGGTGTTTGAGTTAATTTTGACGCAGGTTCAGGAAATACCTCACTATATAAATAATTAAATCTTCGACAAATCTCGCGGGTTAATTCAAGATGAGGGAGTTGGTCTTCACCAACCGGAACAATATTGGCTTTATAAATCAGAATATCCGCCGCCTGAAGCACTGGATAGCCTAAAAACCCATAGGTGTGTAGGTCTAACTGGGCTAATTCTTTCAGCTGGTCTTTGTAAGTAGGACACCGTTCTAACCAGGGGAGTGGCGTAATCGTTGACAGAAGGATATGTAACTCCGCATGCTCCGGGATTTGCGACTGGCGAAAAATCACACATTTCTGCCAGTCTATCCCACAACTCAACCAGTCTATAAGCATCTGCTGGATATTTTCCTGGAATTCACCAGTATCCGCATAAGCCGTTGTCAAGGCATGCCAATCAGCAATCATATAAAAACATTCATATTCATCCTGAAATTCCTTCCAGTTATTCAAGGCACCTAACAAATGCCCTAGATGTAACCTGCCAGTTGGCCGCATCCCACTTAATACCCGTAACTTATCCATCATACCTCCTATTTTTCCACCTGTGCGATTAGACTAATTCATCGCAGAGACGCAAAGGAAAAATAAATGTAAAATGTAAAATAGGAAATGAAAAATGGGAAATTTTAGTACTTCGCAAGACTCATTACCTTTCAGTTATACATTTTCATTTTACATTATCCATTTTACATTTAACCGCACAGGTGGAAATATTTTCCTCTCTGTTTCTCTGCGTCTCTGCGGTAAAGAACTGCCTGAACAGTTACCACAAAATTAAAGTGACATCTGATGTCCTGTAAATAAAAAGTTAAGAAATTGCACACAAGGACCAATTATTTTCCAGAGAATAGGGAATCCTATCATTTGCCCGATTAAAATTATTCCGACAAGGATAAAAGGACCATAAGGGGCAAATCGACTAAATTCATAGGATTGTTGAACAGGTAAAAGTCCTGATAAAATCTGATAGCCATCTAAAGGGAAAATAGGGATAGCATTAAAAACGGCTAAAATGAGATTGAAGAAAACTAAGATTTGTAAGACTTCAAGAATAAGAAAAAGTTGTTCTTGAGAAACTAATGGTAAGCCCCAAAATATCAGTCCACGGAAAAGCATGCCAAAAACAAAGGCACTAATTAAATTCGATAGAGGTCCTGCTAAAGCCACCCAGAACATATCTTTTCCTGGATTTTGAAAATTATTTGGATTGACTGGTACTGGTTTTGCCCAACCAATATGGACAAGAAAAAACATCAAAGTCCCAACTAAATCAAGATGTGCCAGAGGATTAAGCGTCAGCCTGCCAGAAAGTCTGGGAGTCGAATCCCCAAGTTTATCCGCAATAAACCCATGGCTAAATTCATGAATGGTAATTGCAAAAAGGATAGGTGGTGCGATTAAAAGTATCTCTAAAATATTCTGATTCATTTATCATCTCCACAAGTAAATTCCAATGTCCACTGATTTTTAGTATATCATACTTCTCCTCACAAGTCAATTAAATTTTACCACTTAAGATATTTTTTGCTTGCAATCTCTATTTTTTTATGGTATAATTCAAATAATGTTAAACTGTTGTTATAAATGTCATAAATCTAATGATTGTGTTCGCAAGTGGATTCTGGCACAAAAAAATTTAGCTCAGACTTGTTGTGTCGAGTGTCAAGAATTCACAAATTGCCTCCAGACAAACCGTCTTTCCAGATGGAAGATTATCCATGGAGAAAATTCTGTAAGCGACGAGGTGGGAGAAGAAAAAACTTGAAGAAAATAGTTATTTTAACCGTCTTAGCCGGTATGGGACATATCCGCGCCGCAGAGGCTATTGCTAAAGGAATTAAAGAATTATATAATGATGTCGAGGTCCAAACAATTGACCCAATGAGTACTACCGGTCCAAAACTACAACAATTTTTCAATCATGGTTATTTATTTCTGGCTAATTATACCCCGCCTTTCTGGGGTTGGATTTATAATAGTCAAATTTTATCCTCTGCTTATAGCCCGATTAGATGGTATCTAAAACGAATCTATGCTCGAAGTAGTCAACTTGTAATTGACCAATTTAACCCGGACATTCTTGTTTCGACACATCCATTTATTGCCAATGGTGTGGGAGAACTCAAAAAGCAACGATTGATTAATTTACCTCTCATCTCAGTTGTGACCGACTACCATGTCTATCCAATGGGAATAAACAAGTATGTAGATTTATTTATATTACCATCTTCAGAAGTAGCAATTCATTTAAAAAATAAAGGGATTCCCGATGAAAAAATCAGGATTAGTGGCGGACTCCCAACTGACCCAAAGTTTTTTAAACCCCAGGATAAAAATGCCCTGTACCAAAAATTCAACTTACAAAAAGACCTGAAGGTAGTGCTTATCCTCTGCGGTGGATATGGTATGGGAAAAGTAGCAAAACTATTACAGGGTTTTATGGGGATGGATTTCCCATTGCAATTATTAGTCGTTGCGGGTAAAAATGAGGAGTTAAAGGCAAAATTAACCCAAATTGCTAATCAACTTAAAATAAAAACCAAAATCTTTGGTTTTGTAGAAAATATGGAGGAATTGATGTCCGCCTCAGACCTGGTCGTAACGAAACCAGGTGGAACTTCTATTTCAGAGACATTGACCAAAGGAATACCGATTATCCTGACCGAGGCTGTCCCAGGACAGGAAACATGGAATGTGAATATATTACTAAAAGCAGGTGTGGTTATCCAACCTGAGAACCAGGCAGAAATTCCAGGACTAATTATTAAACTAATTACTGAAAAAGAAACCCTACGAGAAATGCAACACAAAATTAATGAAAAATTTGCTAACATAAAAGCAGTTTATAATATCGCTAAAATTATACGAGGTGATGAATAAATGCGAAAAGTAACCTTTTTATTACCCATTATTTTTATGACGCAAGTTTTATTTGCCCAGGAAAATAATATTACAAACATCCAGATAGAAGGGAACAAAACAGTGGCAACTTCAACCATTCTTGGTCTCATTAAAACACAAATCGGCGACAAATATAATCCGACAAAGGTTGATAATGACCTGAAAAATATTTATAATTCAGGCTATTTCTCTGATATTAAAATAGAACTAAAAAAAGAAACCGAAGGACTATCAATAGTCTTCATCGTTAAAGAAAAATCCCTTGTTTCAAAGATTAAGTTTGATGGGATTAAAGAGTTAAAAGAAGAAGACTTAAAAAAAGAGATTACCGTAAAAACAGGTGCACCACTTAGCCTGAAAGACATAAAAGAATCCATTACAAAACTTACTGATTTCGCCAGAGATAAAGGTTATTATTTAGTCAAAATAGATTACAGGATAGATGATGATGAACGAATAGTTACTTTTTTGATTGAGGAAGGTAAGGAAGTCAAGATTAAAGAGATTAATCTTTTGGGCAACGAGGCATTTTCTACCTTTAAACTTAAATGGAAAATGACCACCTCCACCGGTGATTTTTATAAGGAAAAGGAATTAAATGAGGATATAGAAAAACTACTCATATTTTATAAAACTAATGGCTACCCAATGATTAGTATTCAAAAACCAGAGGTATCTTATGTTAAAGAAAAAGGTGGAATTGTGATTAACATCAATATTTCAGAAGGCGACCTTTTCAAAATCGAAAAAATAAGTTTTAGTGGCAATACAATCTTCACGGATAATGAGCTTAAAGAGTTAGTGAAGACAAAAATAGGCGATATTTATAATCTTCGCTCAATTGTCGTCGATGGGAATAATATTAAAGAGGCATATTTTGCTAAAGGCTATGTTACGACTTTAGTCATCCCTGAGCCAGAGTTTGATAATAAAACCGCTCTGGTAAATATCACTTATAAAATCAAAGAAGGGGGTATAAGTTATATTGAAAGAATTACCCTTTCAGGCAACACCCACACTAAAAATAAAGTCATTTTACGAGAGCTTTTACTCAAAGAAGGTGAGATGTTCGATGGGAAAAAACTCAAACAAAGCCGACAGGCATTAATTAACTTAGGCTATTTTGAATTCGTAAAATTTGACATCCTGCCAGGTTCTCAAGAAGATAAAAAAATATTAGATATCGAAGTTAAAGAGGGCAAAACAGGGAACCTTATGTTTTCTACCTCTTATGGTAATAAACCGGGCTTATTTGGAACAATAGAATTCACTAAAAATAACCTCTGGGGCAAAGGTTATTCTACTTCTATTAAATCAGAATTTGGGAAAAAATTGTTAAATTATGAAATTGGATTTACTGACCCGTGGTTTCGTGATAAGCCAACTTCTGTTGGGTTTGACATCTGGCACACAACAGAAAAAGAAGATGAATATACCAATAAAAAACGGGGCGGGGCAATCAGAATAGGTAAACCGCTTGGAACCCATAATCGTATTGATTTTAAATATAAATATGACAGGACATGTATGTTAAGTGTCAAATCCGATGCCCCGAAGAGTATCAAAGACTGGGTAGAAAAATGGGGAGAGGGGAAATATGTGCTCTCAAGTAGCCTGGAGATTAGTTTTAAGAGAAATACAAAAAGGGGCGAAGAGATACTTTTTCATCCCACCGCAGGCTATAAAATTGAACTATCCAACGAAGTTGCTGGTGGATTTCTTGGCGGAGATATAGATTTTTATAAACCGACTTTTGAAGGAAGTTGGTTTATCCCCAGTTGGAAGGAGTTTATCTTAGCCTTACATACTAAATTAGGTCTGGTTACTAATCTGGCTGAACACAAAGAAATACCTGATTACGAAAAATTCCGTATTGGTGGTCCTTACAGCGTTAGAGGATACCGTGACCGCTCTATTTATCCTTCATCAGGCAGTGGCAAATCTATGCTTGTGGGCAATGTTGAATATCGCCATCCCATTGGTAAGGAAATATTTGGTTGTTTATTTGTTGATGTCGGGAATGTGTGGGAAGATGCCTCTGACATTACCTCATTTAAGGATTTAAAATATGGAGCAGGACTTGGGATAAGATTTAAAAGCCCAGTTGGTCCTATCCGTTTAGATTATGCCTGGGGACTATCAGACGCACCAGGACATTTTAAAGGTGACCCGGAGGCACACATCAGTTTTGGCTCGTATTTTTAGCAGATGAACTTGCGAAAATTTTCGACCTGTGCGAGTAGAAAATATAACGATATAAAGGAGTAATGATAAAGATTTTAAAGATTACAATATGGTATTTATAAGTATATGTTTCAAAACTCTATATCACCTGGCTATTAGGGTGACTATTAAAAAATCTTAATTTGTGCCGTTGTTGAGTATAAAAGCAATTTCCTATCAGTTTAAGTGATGAATGATGAGGTGAAGATATGGGAAAGAAAGAGAGGAGACAGAAAAAGAGGAAGTGGGTTAAATTTAGGATTCCAAAGTTTCTTATACCGAAGGATGAACCAATTGTTTCAAGTCCTTTCAATGTGATAGATTATGCGGGGGGGATACTGGTATTTTTTATCTGCTGGATAGTGTATCAACATACCTTAACTCCTACAATTGGATTTCATGACTCTGGAGATATGATAACCGCGGCTTATGTTCTGGGTATTCCACATCCAACGGGTTATCCTCTCTACTGTCTGCTTGGAAAACTATGGATGACTATTCTGCCGATAGGAAACATTGCATATCGTATGAATTTAGCCTCTGCTTTATGTGCCTCATTAGCGTGTATGATGGTGTACTTTATCATTTTAAAGTTGACAGTGAACAGTAGACAGTGGACAGTAAAAAAAATTTTCTCCAATTCTCCCTTTCTCCCTTTCTCCGTTTCTATTTCTAATCTCATTCCTGCGATAGTGGGAGCACTAATGCTTGCCTTTGCTACTACATTCTGGGAACAGGCAGTAATAGCAGAAAAATACACACTCAATGCTTTGTTTGCAACATTACTAATTTTCATCCTACTAAAGTGGCATGAGACAATTCTACCGATTACCGATCACCGATTACCGACTAAATACCTCTATCTCTTCGCTTTCACCCTCGGCTTATCCTTCACCCATCATATGCAAACAATCTACTTACTTCCAGCAAGCATATTATTTATCATAACAGTTTACTGGCAAAAATGGAGAAAAGAAAAACTCTCCCTATTTCCTATTTCCTACTCCCTACTGAAAATGCTTTGCCTATTTATCTTACCGATGTTCTTATACTTATATTTACCTATATGTGCAAGTCTATCTCCCGATTATAATTGGGGTGATCCACAGACATTGAAGAGATTTATTGCTCATATTTCTGGACAATGGTATAAATCTTACTTTGTCTCATCCTTAAATCAGATTTATGAGAATTTATTCCATATACCTTATTTTCTAAGTGATCAATTTACTCAGTATTTTTGGTGGATTAGTTTAATAGGTCTTTTCTTTTTATTGGCAAAGAGAAAAATCATTGGTTTATTTTTTATAGTTGTAGTAATAATAAACCTATTAGTTGCCAGTAGATATTCTATTCGAAATATAGAGGATTATTATTTTCCATTATATATTATTTTTAGTATAACTCTTGGATTAGGTATTATATTTCTTAATAAATTCGTAAAAAAAAGGATAATATTTTCTGTTTTATTCTTTGGTGTTGTAGTTACTATTTTTTTAATCCATTATCCTTATAATAATAAGAGGGATTATTATTTTGCCTACGATTATGGTTGTGAGATTTTATCTTCATTAGATAAAAAGGCGATTATATTTTTAGAGGGTGATAGAACAATTTTTCCTGTTTCTTATCTTAAATATTGTGAAAATCGATATCCTGAAGTTGCTTTAATTCTTCCTATATTTTTAGTAGATAGTTTCTCTGGAATTCATAAGGGGAAATGGTATGATGAGATACTTAAAGAAAAATATCCTGATATAGACTTAAGTACTTTTTCTTGTCTTGATAAAATTAGCCCAGAAAATGTAAAAAAAATTATGATTGATAAAATAATATCTGATAAAGGAATAAATCGGTCAGTATTTGTAAAGCCTGAGACATTGGGAGATGATTATTTTTTAATTCCCAAAGGGATTTTTTGTAAGGTTATAAAAAAAGAAACAGGGAAGGAAAATTTATCGCTGCATTCAAGAAAAAATCGAATAATTATTAGGGGAATTACGGATAATAACAAAATCTTTAAAGACCCAAGACAAACATTAGAAATAGTTATAGCTTATCTCTCTTCTCTTAATCTTCAAGGGTTTATTTATTTTTACCAAAGAAGATATCAAGAAGCTATTGAGGAATTTAAAAAAGTCCTTAAAATAAAAATATGCCCTGAGAAGATTTCATTTTTTATCCCATATGGAAATTTCTATAATGAAATGTTAGATAAATATATAAAAATTACCAGAGAGGTTAATATTCATCTTTTAGAGAATTATTATCTTTTACTTAATATTCGTAATCAAAAAGAAAAGTTCTATTTAGAAGCCATTGATGTGTATAAAAAAGCATTAGAAATGGCCCCTAATAATTCCTCCTTGAGGAATATTATGGGATGTATTTATAGCACATGTCATGAGTATCAATTAGCAATAACAGAATTTAAAGAGGCTCTAAAAATAAATCCAGTAGATATTAATTGCCGTCGAAATTTAGCTACCGCTTATTACAGAAAAGGATTATTAAAACATGCATTACAGGAATGCAACACTATTCTCAAAATAGACCCAGGTAATGTCTATGTTAAGGAAATATTAAAGGCAATAGGGAAAAAATAACTGGTAGCTATTGATGTAATGATTTAAAACTACCAAATTTTTTCTGAAAATGCTTGACAAAATGTTTTTTTTGATATAATTATACAAGATTTAGGTAATCGAATTTAGCGAATTGAACGAAAAATATCGACCTGTGCAGGTAGGTTTAAGATTATTATTCTTCCCTTACCTTAAAAATGTAAGAAGGGGGATAAGGAGATAAGGAAGAAATGGAGATTATAAATCCCCTGGATAATTGGGCAAAAGGTTATGGTTAATGAAGCCTGGCCTGGCGCCAGGCCAGGGTTGGTATGGAAGCCTGCTCCCTGATTTTCATCAGGGCAGGCTCTGACAGACTCAGGAGTTAGGTCAGGATGGTTGTGCAAAAAGACTAACTTCATAACCCCTAAACCAAACTAACATCCTAACCCTAACCATTTCACCAAAAACTCCTAAATATATCCCCTTATCTCCTTTATCTCCATATCTCCTTTTCGGACACAGGTCTAAAGTTACCTGTAGAGGTGGAAAAATTTTTTATTTTTCCCTTGACAAAAAGAGGAATATTATGGTAAAATTTACAATAGAAAGAAATGAATTTCTTTTAAAAGAAAAAAGGAGAAAGATAAATGAAAAAAGTAACTATTTTAATGTTAAGTGGACTACTGATTTTAGGAGTATCTAAAATAGTATATTCACAAGAAGAAGAGGTATTATCTCAGAAAATACCTAAAGTTGGGATTGTTGATGGAAGACGCATCTTTGAGGAACATCCAGAGGCGAAAAAGGCACAAGAATTGTTAAAAAAAGAATTAAATGAAAGGAAAAAAGAGTTGGAAAACCGCTCTAAAGAAATTAGAAAATTAGAAGAGAGCATGAAATCAAATCTTTTGTTAAGTGATGAGGAAAGGGCAAAAATTGAAAAAGAAATTGATAAAAAGAAAGAAGAAGCAATGACATATAGCCAGGAGGCTGAAGAATATCTAAATGAAAAAGAAGAAGAACTAACTAAGGGAATAACAGAAAAGGTATATCAACTTATTAAAGTAACCGCACAGGAAAAAGGCATAGATATTATTTTAGAGAATAATTATGTTTTATATGCGGATGAAACGCTGGATATTACTGAGGATGTCATTGCCAAAATTAAACCAAAATCGACGACGGAAAAGCAAACCACTCCTTTAGAAAAATAATGACCAAAACCTTAGATGAAATTGCTAAGTTTGTAAATGGAAAAATAATAGGTGATAAAAATATACCTATTTCTCGAATAGCATCCCTTAACCAGGCTAAAAAAGGGGATATAACATTTATCACTTCTGAAAAAGAATTAAAAAAAACTCAACCGGATAAAATTCTTGCCTCAGCAATAATCCTGCCAGAAGATAAAGATACTATCTTATGTGCGAAAATTATTGTCGATAATCCTAAATTAGCCCTGTCAAAATTACTTGAGCTTTTCATCCCCACCATTAGACCTCCTGAAGGAATACACCCAACCGCAGTTATTGGAAAAGATGTTGAAATAGGTAAAAAAGTTAGTGTGGGTGCTTATTGTGTCATTGGCGATTCTGCAAAAATAAAGGATAATGTTAGCCTCTATCCTTTAACATCCATTGGGAATGATGTGGTTATTGGGAAAAATTCTGTTATTCATCCCAATGTAACAATTTATGAAAAAGTAACGCTGGGCGAAGGCGTCATTATTCACAGTGGGTCGGTAATTGGGAGTGATGGCTTTGGGTATGTTAAAACGGATGATAACCAGTATGTAAAAATCCTGCAGAAGGGAAATGTCCTGATTGAAGATAATGTGGAGATAGGTGCGTGTGTAACAATTGACCGAGCAACCATTGACTCGACTATTATTGGTCGAGGAACAAAAATTGATAACCTTGTCCATATTGGGCATAATGCCAAAATAGGTAAAAATTGCATTATTGTGGCTCAAGTAGGTATTTCAGGTAGTGTGACGATAGAAGATAATGTAACTTTAGCCGGCCAATCTGGAGTTTCAGACCATGTGGTCATTCAAGAAAATACTATCGTTGCCGCGCGGGCTGGCGTAATTAAAAATATAGGGCCAAATTTAATTATCTCTGGATTCCCGGCTCAAGAACATCACCAGGAGATAAAAATAAAGGCATTGACACAAAAACTACCTGAGATAGTTAAGAAGATTAAAGAGTTGGAAAAGAGGATAGAGAAGATTGAAACAGCAAACGATTAAAAACGAGTTAGAATATTCAGGAATAGGGTTGCATACAGGGGAAAATATCCAGTTAATCTTCAAACCATCTATTGTAGATAACGGAATTGTTTTTGTTCGTAAAGACTTACCGGGTAATCCCAGAATAAAAACCTGCCTGAAAAATGTCAATAAGACCTCAAGAGAACTTAGTCTGAAAGAAAATGAAGCAGAGGTTCATACTGTAGAACATTTATTGTCTGCATTAATGGGTTTAGGAATTGACAATATTGAAATAGTGATAAATGGTGATGAAGTCCCAGTTGGAGATGGAAGTGCTATGCCTTTTGTTGAACTTCTTAAAGACGAAATTATAAGCCAGGATAAGCCCAAAAAGATATTTTGTCCTAACCAGCCCTGTTGGATTTCTATGAAAGATAAACACATAGTCCTTTTACCAACAGGTGAATTGAGAATTACCTATACTATTTGTTTTGACCACCCTTTAATCAAGGCACAATTTGCCGATTTTGTTATTACAAAAGAGGTATTTATAAAAGAAATTGCTCCTGCAAGAACATTTGGCTTCTTACAAGAAGTAGAAACTCTCTATGCCCAGGGACTGGCTAAAGGAGGAAGTCTGGATAATGCAATTATTATCGGTGAAGATAGAATTTTAAATGATAATTTACGATTTGATAATGAACCTGTCCGACATAAAATATTAGATTTAATTGGAGATTTTAGTGTAATTGGTCAGCCTATTTCAGGTCATATAATTGCGGTTAAATCAGGTCATGAGTTAAACTTAAAATTAATCAGGGATATAGTGTCTCAAGACTCCCCGAACAGGTAGGAAATTATTCCAATCTGTAACTATTCAGCCACTGATTAACACGGATTAGCACGGATAAATACAGAGGTCCGAAGATAGAAGGCAGAGGACAGAAGACAGAGGTCATAGCCAGGTTGTCCCCCGCTGGCGGGGGTTAGGGGGTGGAAATTTCCTCCACTGGCAGAGAATCAAGAAGGATAGAAGTAAAAGTCAGAAGGAGAAAAACACTTCAGCCTTCAGCCTAATTACGGACACGAATTACGAATTTTCAGTGTTTCATCCGTGTCCATCTGTGGCTGAATAATTACTTCTCTACCTGATAATCGCAATCTTGCCTGTCTTCTTCTTCCCATCGTCAGTAGTCAACACATAAATATACACCCCACTATCTATCTTCTTCCCATAATTATCCCGAACATCCCAAATCCAGGTGGCGCGTTTGCCTTCTTCGTCTTTGACTAAACTGCCTGAGATGTCGTAGATGCGAATCTGGGTATTCTCTGGTAATCCCTCAAAAACGATATTTTCATCCCCGCGGCCTGGCTTGAACGGATTCGGATAGACTACAACCCCATCAAAACCCGCCGGTATCCCTTCCCCAATCAAAATAAATGTCCCAAAATGCGGGACATCGCCATAGATAAAATTACTTCCGACTAAAACCTGTGCATTGGTTACCTCCACCCACCTCGATTCAATTGATTCTTCATCCAGGATGTATAATTTCAATCTCTCCTCGGCTACATTCTTAGGTGGTTGATGGTAATAAATTATCAGTCTGGTTGCTTGTGTCCCAAAATCTCCTTCTATCGGTTTCTTATCCCCATCTTTAGCTACTATGCGGATAATGGTATCAGTTAGCAGACAAAATCCCGGGTTATAATGATTCATCCGCAAATTCGCTATCTTAATCTCATCCTCATCCAGAGCGGGTTTATCTATCTTTAGGTAATAATCTTTACTTACACTATGAGACTTAATGTCTATCTTCAAGTCTCCATCTTCAACCTTTACATTACTTGCGTCATCGTATAACACAGCAAAATCGTTACTTTGAGACTCTATTGTCTCAATTCTAATAGTAATGTTGACATCAGGTGCGGCTCGGTTAGTCTCAATTGTTACCGTGCCTATCGCTATGCCGTTATAGAAGGTGATAGCGGCAGGTTTTATCTGTCCAAAGTTAGTTGTAAGAGAACCCGTCTGGTTGTAATCACTTGCCAGATTGCCATACCTATCCAGGGCAGTTACTTTAATGCCAAACTTCGTGTTGATAATCTGATGGCTGATAGGGCTAAATTCAAATCGACCGGCTCTACCTGACCTGACAGTTATACTGGCTGTTCCAATTATCTCCTCTGAAAATCGGGGCTCGGGGCTCGGGACTCGGGGCTCGTTATTTCTTTCCTCCCCCTTAATCCCCCTCCCGAGGGGGACAAAAACTCTGCAGGTAAGTATCCCTTTCCCTGACTTTGTTCCCGCTACAAAAGTCGTCTTTGTCCCGCTGACATCAGTCAATTCTCCAATCTCACTTCCCACTTCCCAGTTCCCACCCCCTATATCCTTCTCATTCCCATACCTATCATAGCCCCTACTGGTAAAGGTGCAACTCCCATCTACCTCGATAATTGCATCTGCAGGTTCGATATTTATGTCCGCCAATGTCCCGGGAATAATGGTAATACTTGCTCTTCCAATTATCTCATTCACTTTGCAGGTAAGTGTTCCTTTCCCTGATTTTGTTCCGGCTACAAAGGTCGTCTTTGAGCCGATAGCATTGGTTAATGTTCCTATTTCACTTCCTACCTCCCATTTCCCATTTCCCACTTCTTTTTCATTCCCATAGTCATCATAGCCCTTTGCCATGAATGTCTGGCGTTCATCAGGCATTAAAGTTACACTACCCGGCTGGATTTCAATATAGGCGACCTGCCCGGGTATTACCTTGAAGACATTACTATTGCCGTATTTACCCGCATAATCAGCCAGGATAGAGGTAGTGCCTGCTTTTGTCATCTTCACATTACCCTGCCATATACCACTAATAAACGCAGTAGTTGAGGTAGGAAAGATGGTTTGACTGGCATCGTTTAACCCGACTTTATCAGAAAAATCAAAAATGATATTGTTATCTTTATCCATCGCCTTTATGGTGATGAAGAATTCTACACCAGCTATCTGAGGGGAAAGAATCGCTTCGAACCAGAAGTGGTCTAAATTGCCAGGTGTAATACCAAAGGCATTACTTGTCCCTGCAATACCGCCTTTTTCAGTCCTGACTATCACAGGGTCTTGAGCAACAGAGATAGTTACTGGAAAATCCCTTAATTCACCTGCCACAAATCCAGAGGTAATGGTAGGCTGAATCGAACCTGTGGTATCACTCAATGTATTTGTTCCGGTGTAAGTAGTAACCGTATTCTGATAGGCATCCTGGGCAATGATAGTTATCTTGAATGGAATCCCTGCTATCTGGTCAGGGATAGGTAGAAAACTGAAGTGATGGAGGTTGGCTGGATTAACAAAGAATGGGGAACTTGTGCCTGTCCTACCTTGAGCGGTGGCGTAAATTGTGGTCGTCCCTGCTTTAGTGATAGACCCAACCCCCTGCCAGATACCCGCAGAAAAACTATCGCTTATCTTCGGTTTCAATGTCAATGAAGTATCCTTCAATTCAACCTTATCAGTAAAGCTGGTTACCGTATTGTTGTAGGTATCTTTTGCAGTGATTACGACAGGAAAATCTATCCCCGCAGTTTGATTGGTGATAGTGCCGATTAAGAAATGGTCGAGGCTACTGGGGGTGATAAAGAAGGGATTGCTTGTGCCTGTTTTTCCCTGGTAACTTGCCATAATCGCGGTCGTGCCTGCTCTGGTGATACTAACTGTGCCATCCCAGATGCCCAGGCTAAAGTTTGTGGTTTTAGTCGGGCTAATCGTGCGGCTGGTATCAGTTAGTGCGGCGGATGAGTTGAACATATCAGCGATATTTCTCCAGCGGTCATAAGCCTTGATGCTGAGTGGAAAACTAATACCTGCGGTTTGAGTAGTTATAGTGCTAATGACAAAATACTCTACCTCGCCGCCGCAGACCCAGAAGGGGTTACTTGTGCCTCGAATATCCCCATAAATGACAGTAATACTGGTAGTCCCTCTTACTGTGATAGAGCCAAATCCATCCCACATACCATTTATAAATGAAGTAGTCTGAGTAGGTTTAAGGCTGTTACTCAAGTCAATTAGTGTTACTGTCCTGGTAAAAGGAATAGGATTTTCGTAAGCATCTCTGGCGGTGATTTTAATCGGGAAATTCATCCCCGCAGTCTGGGTAGCAATAGTATCGAAAGTGAACATTGCTAATTCGCCAGAACTGGTAGTAATAGTTCCGGAGGTAGCAGGTGGTAGAGTAGATAGGAGTTTTATCCTAACTTTATCGTTGGCATTAGGTGAAACCCAGTAGGTAATAGTGTCTATCTGACCGGTATTGGTGGTAGTAGAAGTGGTGGCAGATAGTGTTCCTGGTTTACCAGAAAGCATCACTACCTCTAAATTACAACTAATCCCTGCAGACCCAACCGCATTACCATAAACATCGATTAATTGAGCAGTGATGCTTACTGAACCCCCTGCCAGGATGTAGACAGGATTTTCAGGATAGACGATGAATTTAACTGGCTCGCCTGGCAGGACATAAAAAGGATTGCTTGTGCCTGTCTTACTCTGGTAACCTGCGGAAATCGAGCTTGTGCCTGCTCTGGTGATGGTAACAGTGCCATCCCAGATGCCACCAGTGAAGTTAGTCGTAGTTGTAGGAAAGATAGTATTAGAAGTATCAGACAGGGTAGCACTTGCCCTGAAATTCCTCACTATATCTCCATGAATGTCATAAGCAGTTATTTTAATGGTAAATGGAATGCCAGCGATTTGCGGAGATGGAATTGTGCCAAATAGAAAATATTCCGGGGAAAGGATAAAGAATGTGGTGGTAGCTGTAAGGTTTAAAAGAAGACCAGTGGCGGTAATGGTAATTGTGCCAAAGCTTTCATCTGTAACAGTAAATGTGGTAGAAAATGTTCCCTCTGAGCCTGGGATGGCTGTGGCAATTGTCCTGGTTTTCCCAAAATCAATCCTGACCAGGCTCTCATCCTTAAAATTTTCTCCCACAATGGTAACAATCTTAGTCACAGAGCCAGAACCAGGGTTAATTCTAATTATTGGCGGGGGTGGTGGAATGACACGGGTAGTGCAAGAGGCAGTAGAGGTTGCCGCCTCATTGTTGTAGAGAAAAGCAATATTTGTTATCGTTCCTTCCCTCTTAAATATGCTCACTCTGGAAGAAAAGCTCATTGTTCCACATTCTTTAATGGTTAGACTCCCTATTGTCCAAACCAGTGTTCTTATTTCTGGACAATAGGTTACTGTTCCTATAGTAATTAGAGAAATGGATGGAGTGCCTAAGTTATCCTCTATGGTATCAATAACATAGGCACCAGACAGTGGCAGGTCGCCGTCATTTATAAAGGATAGTGTATAGGTTAAGGTTGCTCCTGGGTCTATGGTTTCAGTTCCTACTTTAAGCAAGGTAATGAATGCCCGCTGGATTTCTCCCACAAATTCTACATCATGTGAACAATTAAGGGATGGGAAGAAGAAAGAGGGGGGAGTAAATATTGTCCGCGTAGCGGATACAGTCAGAGTATAGGTTGCCACAGGTAGGTTGGTAAAGGAAAATTTGCCATATTTGTCTGTTTTTGTGGCGAATCCATCAAGGAATACATCCGCACCTACTATGGGTGCAAAATTCTCCTCTCTTACCCTGCCGGTTATGGCTGAAAGGGGAAGGATGGTAATATAGGTAGTGGCGGTTGCTGTGATATTTCCTTTTGCATTCAGCGGATAAAGACCAGCAGGTAAAGACGGAAGAGCAAACTCTACATTTATTGTTCCATTTGGGGATGAGGTGGTTGTAGCAACAGAGAGTGTTCCAAGATAGAGTCGAACAGTTTCATTGTTAGCAAACCACTGGCCGGTTACATTTATTGTCCCCTCGGGATAGGCTTTATCCGGGTTGGCATCGATAAATGGCTGGTTGGATGTTCTATAAGGGATATTTACCTCATATAATGTTGGGGTGTATTCCAAATCAGAGGTGGAAAGGATTGCCTGGTATTGGATGAACCTTGCGTTAAGATTAAGGCTTTCTCCATTGCTTACCTTTCTCCAGGAAGATAAGGTTTGTGTGCTATTTCCCGAGCGAACATACATAGAAAGCTCTGTTGAAAATGGCTTTCTCTCTTTCCAGAAGATATTCTCAAAGATAACTGAGGAGCCTGCATCAAAGATGGAAGAGGTGTAGGTGCCAAGGGGATGGTAGGGACCTTTGTTTATTCCAGAGATAAAGGGACCTGAGTTTTTATATCCAGTAACCAGGTCATAGTCTCCATCGTTGTCAAGGTCAACCCCGGATAACTGGTAATAAGGGTGAGTAATAGTATCAAACATCTTTTCATATGCTTCGGGTGCTCTTTCAAAAGAGGGAGGGGTAGATGTTCTAAGCTTTAGATAAACCTTAGTAGGATAAATGGTTCCATGAAATACAATATCATCATTGTTATCGCCATTTAGGTCCATTGCAGTTAGTTTAGGAATATAACCTAAAGGATTTATATCTTTAAAGCCTGTGCTTTCTTCCCAGGTTTTATTCCTCTTCCAGATTGGCGAGGTTATGCTTCCAATATTTTCTAAGATAACAAATATCCGCCAGGTAGGAAGAAGAAGGTCATAATCCTTATCATTATCTAAGTCAAGAAGAAATGGAGCGGGAGAAGAGGTATCAAAGTCATCCAATCCTTCAGAAATTAAATATTCTGCGGTTATATTCCATTGGGGGTTATAGGAAAATTTGGTTGTTTGTGTGCTTATGTTTCTAAATGCCCCTACATTTTCGCCCTTTCCAGTTTTATATGTAGCAACAAGTAAATCTGGCTTTCCATCACCATTGAGGTCAGCTACTGTTGGGGTAATCTCCATACCATTATATCCATTTTGCTCATTTTCTAACACAATACTGTAATGTTTCCGAGGAAAATATGGAATCTCTGGTGTCCCTGTATTTTGAGCAATATAAATACGGGGTTTATTACAACTTCCTGCCCCTTCACTATGTATTTCCTCATAATCACCATCGCCATTAAGGTCAGCAAAGGTTATGCCTCCCATTATATGGAATCCATCAAGTGGTTGATAGCTTTTTAACTGAAACCTTGGATTGCTAATATCGCCAACATTCTCAAAAGGAATTAATATTCCATCTTCCCCCCCATTAATCATATCAAAATCTCCATCGCCATCAAGGTCGGCAAAGGCTATTGTTGCAACTGCGCTATCGCCTGGAGGAGAGTATTCTTCTGGAGGTTGTCCAAACAACCCCCACAATATATAAGACCGCATTCCCCAGTTGGGAGATAATATTCCTGTGTTTTTATAAAGATATATATTTCCCCACTCGTTGAATGTAAAGACAAGAAAAGGGTTTTTGGTGTTTTCCAGGTCAACGAGTTCTACGTTTAAATCCCATCCATTTCCTATTAATTCAGACAACATAGGAGGGGGATTCCATTCAGGCTTTGGAATAAATTTGTTATCTTTGTTTTCATATGAAAGGAGTCTTACATCAACAAAATTACCTGTATTTGTTCCTTGCTCTATATAACAGATTATAAGGTCAGGGTAATTATCAGAATTTAAATCGCCCAATTCACAGGCAAATTCAAAACCTTGATTATGAAAATCCTTGACATCCCATTCTAGCTTCCTTTCCCATTCCCAATTTCCCTTTCCTTTATAACCATGGATTTCACTTACATTATAAACTACCAATAAATCCAGTATTCCATCTTTATCAATATCACCAAGACTACAACTTCCATCAGTTAAAAAAGGAAATTCCCCTCTTTTTTTAAATAATGGGCTATATTTTGTCCCTTTGTTTTCTAAGAGAATAATCTTTTTTGTAGCTTTATCGCCTACTAAAAGGTCAATGTCTCCATCATTATCTATATCACCAAATTCTGGTTCAAGAAAGAGTAACCCCGACATCTCGCTGGGCAGGGGTGCCCAGGTATCTACAGGCTCAAACAGGGGATATTGGGAGGAGAGCTTAAGGGATTTAGGGCTTCTTACCCACTTGCAGCCGGGGATGTCAGAGGTGGTAACCTGGGTAAGGCTTCCATCCATAAAATAATTATCCCTGAATTCAGAGGCATTGCAATATGCAATAGCCAATAAGCAATAGCCAATAGTTAATAAATGCTTAATCATTCTACTTAAGAATAACACCTAATTACTTAAATTTCAAGTAAAAATTTATTGACAAAGATAGAAGTTTAGTATATACTCATAGATGATGAAGAAGAAATGGCATCCGTATTTCTCAAATGTATTAAAACATCTACTCGAACCTAAAGGCTTTACGGTTGAAACAGAGGTTGAGGTTGGCAAAATGCCATTAAGAATAGATATTGTGGTCATTAAAAAGGGCAAGGATGCGGATGTTAAATCTTTACCTCTTGTATTCCAATCATTTACTGATTATAATGTTATTGAATATAAATCACCTGGGGATAGATTCACCCGGAATGATTTTGACCGATTATTTGCTTATGTGCTATTATTTAAGATAAAAAAGAATATAGAATGGCGAAGACAAATAAATGTTTATGCACTTTTAAGCGGTGGTATAAAGGGGATAGAGGATTATATTCGTGGTAATGGGCATAAACTGGCAAAGATAAAGGAAGGGCTTTATTTTGCGGATTTTGGGTTTAATTTTTATTTAATCCAGCTGGATAGGTTAGAGGTGACTCCTGAAAACTATGGACTAATTCTTTTTACTTCAGGAGAATCCATTAGGGAATTAGCCAGGGGAATAGGTAGTAAAAGGGAAGATATATTAGAGGTAGAGTTAGTAGAGTTAATAGAAACAGGGTTGTATCTACATCCTGATGAATTTAAGGAGGAGGTGAAATTGATGCCACAGACATTAGCCGATAGACCAGATATAATGAGAGAGCTTGTCGATATAGTAGGGATTGACAAATTTGTGCAAGGGATTGGAGAGGAGAAGGTAATTCGTAGCATTGGGGAAAAGAAGGTAATTCGCAGCATTGGGGAGAAAGAGGTAATTCGCAGCATTGGGGAGAAAGAGGTAATTCGCAGCATTGGGGAAAAAGAGGTAATTCGTAGCATTGGGGAAAAAGAGGTAATTCGCAGCATTGGGGAAAAAGAGGTAATCCGTACCATTGGGGAAGAGAATTTATTGAAAGATCTTATACATCTCCTTGGCAAAGAGAAGATAAAAAAGATGTTGAAGGAAAATTAAGAAAATTAGTAACTATTCAGCCACTGATTAACACGGATTAGCACGGATGAATAGCAGAGGGCAGAAGGCAGAGGGCAGAGGACAACAGGAGAAAAACCCTTCAGCCTGATTACGGACACGGATACCGGACACGATTCAGGAATTTTCAGTGTTTCATCCGTGTTCATCTGTGGCTGAATAATTACTCTAATCTTAATTCTTTTGCCCGATTATTTGCGGCGGTGACTGCCTGGATAAATGCCGAGCGGATTCCTTTTTCTTCTAAGACATTTAGTGCAGAAATGGTTGCTCCACCTGGTGAAGTAACCTTATCTCGTAAAACCGCTGGATGTTCAGAAGTCTGTTTGAGCATTTTAATTGCTCCTTCTATCGTTTCAATCGTTAAGGTTAAAGATGTATCTCGCGGTAGTCCTACCGATACGCCTGCATCGGTCAAGACCTCAACGATAGTAAAGAGATATGCAGGACCACAGCCCGATAATGCTGTAACCGCCTCCATTAAAACCTCTTTGACGACCACGACCTTTCCTACCGCTTCAAATATGGCTTTGACTAACTCCAAATCCTGCGTATCTGCATACCTTCCTTTACAAATACCCGCCATACCCTGCCCGACTAAAACTGGTGTATTTGGCATCACACGGATTACTGAAATCTCTATATTAAATTTAGATTCAATAAATTTTGTGGTAATCCCCGCGGCGATAGAAATAATCTTTTGCTCGGGTTTTATAATCTCGGAGATTTCAACCAAAACCTCCGGCATTATCTGAGGTTTAATTGATAAGATAATAATATCTGCCCATCTGATACCTTCTTTATTATCACTTGTTCCGTTTATACCTAACTCTTCTTTAAAAAATTCAAGTTGTTTTAAGTTAACATCACAGACCAGGAGATTATTCTTTTCAATTAAATCTATCTTTAATATTCCTCTGATTAATGCTTCAGCCATATTCCCGGCGCCAATAAAAACTAATTTCTTCCCTTTTAACAACTCCATAACTTTCCCCTAATTTATAATGGCAATCTTTCCTATTGCCTTTTCACCGCTACCCTCAATGACATAAATATAAACGCCACTGGCTAAAGTCTGTCCGTGATTATTTGTTCCATTCCAGAAGACATAACCACTTGTGGCTAAATACTCCTTTTCATAAACTAATTCTCCAGTAATTTTATATATTCTTATTTTTACCGCATCTGCTAATCCGTCAAAGGTAATTTTATCATGACCTTTAGATGGCTTGAACGGATTGGGATATACCCTGACATTACTTAAAGAAACCGCAGGAGATGATGGTAACGCCACGATAAATGTTGATAAAGTTGTAATGGTTGCCTGGATTATATTTTCATCCAGACGGACAATCTGATTTTCCGGCGGAAGCATCTCCCAATAATTATTATTTAAACGATAAATTTTAAGTTGCATCTCCTCATCTGATGAGAATCCTGCCTCTGGATAGGTGATAAAAATAGTTAAGGTTGCGGTAGGCATCACTTCTTCATTATTTGAATTTATGGCTAAAAGTTGCCATGCAGAACTAATTGATTTTTTGATTTTAGGAGTTGCCTGATTAAAATTAGTCACTGGTAAGATAGGAAATATGGTAAGGGTAAAAGTAGTGGTCCCGTCAAAGGCGTTTGCCGACACATCTACTTGTATTTTTTCAGTCCCTGTGCCATAACTTACCGCCGAAGGTAGAGTAAAATACCTACTTACTACCCTTATTCCATCTGTTGTTGACCAGCTTCCGTAAATATCCGCTCCATTTTTCGCCCTTACTCGGTAATAATAAATACTTCCATATTGTCTTGCGGTGATATAATAATAAGTTTGGATAATATTATCAGAAATAGTGCCCCACTCTCCGGAATCTTTTCTTTCTTGAAGTTCGTAGCCGGCAATCCCTGATTCTGTATCCGTAGCAAAAGACCAACTAACTAAATAATTTCCCGTAGAGGTAACATCAAGGTCAATACTCACATATCCCTCTGTAATTGTTCCAATAGCAGAAGGAGGAGTCTCATCTTGAATCACTGTGGCAGTTGCTTGAACCGTTGTTGTTGCCAGAGAATAATAAATCCCATCGTAGCTAAAGGCAGTGTAATAATATATTTGACCATTAATGATATTTTTTGTATCCACCGTAGAAGTGCCTTGACCTTGATAAATTTGGTCTCCATCTTCTGAATTTTGCGGGAAATAATAAAGATTCCTGATTATCTTGACTTCCTTAAAATCCTCATCTGCTGGGTTAATCCAATTTAATACAATTTTTTTAAACTCACCTTTTGCGGTGAAACTGCCAACGAGTCCTGGCAGAGTTGTATCTGTCGCCACTGCCTCGCTAAATACTGGCGATGAATAATTTGCCCCACCATCTGAGGTAAAAGCAGTATAATAACAGGTCGTTCCTGGTGTAAGTAAGGTTTCGGTATAATTGGTCAATGTCCCGCGGTAAATTTGTGTTCCTTCTTTCGGCGTAGTCGCATAGGTACCTGTATTTTTTCTAATAATAACTTCTGTAACCCGATTATCAACAGGGAATATCCAGTTTAAAGTCATCTGACGATTATTCCCCGGGGTAGCAGTAAAATTACTTACCTCAGTTAAAGTCGCCTCTGGATAACCTACGACATAAGTAGATAAACTACCTATTCTTACCGTAACTAAATTTTCATTGGGAATAACTGTTTGTGTCCCCGCCACCATCTGCCATAAGCCATCAACATATCGATAAATCCGATAATCAGACTCTGTGCCTGCATTTATTGGAGAATATGAGAAGATAACCAATAAAGATTTGGTAGGTTGAACCTCTATCAGCGTCCCAGAATTAAACGCTAAAAGCTCATAACACTGACTTAAAAATTGACTCATCAGAGGTGTCGAGGAAGCAAAATTAGCCGGTGGCAAAACCTGACTAATCGTAAAAGTAACAGACCCAATAAAGGCATCTGCCGCAACATCAATTGTTATCTGACCATAATTAATACTGCTGGTTGCGGGAATCTCTACAGCCTTATTTACTATCCTTATCCCATCTGATGTCGAAGAATAGGAACTCCATAATTCCGCTTCATTTTTGGCAGAAACTCGATAATAATAGACATTACCAACAATTTTACCCGTGACACCATAACTAAGTTGAGAAGTATAGCCAATTGTGCCCCAGGTTCCACCTGTCCCTATTCTTTCCTGAACCGCATATTGAATTATATCAGAATCATCATCTTGAGCCGTAGTCCAATAAATTGTATATGAGCCAATCGTATTAATATCTTTATCAGGAAAATCTTCGGTTACCGTCCCCGGAGGAGATGGTGGAGAAATATCTCTCTGTGGCGTAGCACTCGCACAACTAAAACTACCTGCACAATCAAATGCAGTATAATAATAAGTAACCTCATTGAATAGCTTGTCATCAATAAAAGTCGTTGCCGTCCCACTATAGACAGGAATTCCCTCGCTTATTGTTCCCGGATAACCATTTGTATCCCGGACAAGTGTTATCACATCCAAATCATTATTTATCCAGGTCAATACTATCTTTTGATGCTTAGGGGTAGCAGTAAGGCTACCAATATCCGCTTTTGCCAATGTTGTGAAAAATAATGTGAGTAGCAAACAAACTATTGTTCTCTTCATCATATTTTTAATAATACCATAAGACTTTATAAAAGTCAACACAAAGTTTTACCTGAACTGGATATATTTTTCTTTTCTCCTTCAGGGACATAGACTTGTTAGTGCTTATATATTTTACTTTTTCAAAAGTGATGTTTTGTCATCATCTAAAAATTTTGTGTGATAAGGGGTTAGAAATTATTTAAAAAAAAATTAAAAAAAATAGTTGACAACTCTATATCTTGTATTATAAACTATCTGCAATTCAATATATAGATATGAAAAAGACAGGGAAAGAGAACCAATGAGAAAGTGGGAAAGGGAGAAAGTGAGAAAGAGGGGAACTAATTTTCTCACCTACTCACTTTCTCCCCTTTCCACTTTCCCGGCTGTGCCTGTTGTTTCACTTCAGATGGTTAAATAGTTACTTTCTTTCTAATTATGGAGAGGGAAGTAGGATGAAATGTCCATTTTGCAATCAATTAGAGGATAAAGTTGTTGACTCAAGAGAAGTAGGGGAAGGCACAATTATCCGCCGAAGAAGAGAATGCTTAAATTGTGGCAAAAGATTCACTACTTATGAGCAACTACGCGAGAAGATACCTTTTATGGTGATAAAAAGAGATGGACGAGAAGAACCATTTGACCGCGAAAAGATAATTGCCGGCATTATGAAGGCATGTGAAAAAACCTCAATAGATACTGAAACAGCGGAAAGTATAATTGATGAAATTGAAAGTATTCTCAAGGATAAAGAGGAGAAAGTGATTAAGAGTCAAGAGTTAGGTGAGTTAATAATGGAGAGACTTCATTCCTTAGATGAGGTTGCATATTTAAGGTTTGCCTCTGTTTATAAACAGTTTAAGGATGCCGGGTCATTTACAGAGGAGATAAAAGAAAGTTTTGGTGGAGAAAAAAGGTAAATTATGTCTTTAGTCGTTTCTGTTCGAGTACCAGATGGAATTATTTTAGCCGCAGATAGTTTAATGACATTTCATACTCAGGCAGTTCCAAAAGAGGAGTTTGTCAAATGTCCTAAATGTGAAGCGAAAATACCACATTCTCTTGTTTCACCACCCCCACCAGTTTTGTCGCCAGGCTCATCAAATACGCAGAAATTATTCTGTATAAAGAAAAGAAATGTGGGAATAGCCGTATTTGGTATACCTTTTTTAAGCGGCAGAACGATAGAAAGCCACTTAAGAGATGTGGAGAAAAGAGTCTTTGAAAATGAAACAGTTGAGCGTGTAGCGGTAAAAGTAGAAGAATATTTCAAAGCAGAGTTGAATAAAGAGGTAGGTAATTTAGAAAACATCCCGGAGCGACAATTCCCATTGGGTTTCCAGGTTGCCGGGTATGATGAACAAGACCCATACATAGGCAAAACATTCTCTGTTGAAATAGGTAGAACTTCAAGAATAGAACCTTTACATACTAAAGGTTACGGATGCTCAATAAGTGGTGACCAGCGAGTAATTTTAAAACTATGGAAAGAAGACCCCAATATACCTTTACCAATGCCACCATTTCAACTTCTACCTTTACAGGATGCGATTGATTATGCCTTATTTCTCATTGAGACAACAATTGAATTTCAGAGATTTACACCAATGACTCCTACCTGCGGAGGAAATATTGATGTGGCAGTGATTACTCACCAGACAGGATTTCAATGGATTAAAAGAAAGGAATTAATAATAAAAGAACATTAGTAGGTGTAGGAGGGGAGGGGGATATTTTTTAAAGCCTGTAGCCATTTAATGGCTACAGGCTTTTTTGTAACCGTTTAGCCTTGCCCATCAGACTGGACAATATTAACTCAAAACTTTAAACTAATAGGTTCATTGAGATTTATTGCGACTGATGGAGAAGCCTTTTTGGTCTTAAGTTGTAGTTTTGAGCTTTGCGTTTTGAGATTTGAGTTATAAGGACATATGTCAGTTAAAATTGCAAAAGAAAGCGTTTGACTTTTTTCAGGATAGGTGTTATAATAACAATTAATGCCAAGATGGAGTAAGAATTAAATGGAGATAACAAATCCACATGATAGTTTCTTCAAAGAGATATTTTCAAAGAAAGAGAATGCATCTGATTTTATCAATAGCATTTTACCGGATGTTCTTAAGAAAAACCTTGATTTATCAACTTTGGAATTGGATAACAACTCTTATGTTAATGAGGAGTTACAAGAGAATTTTTCAGACATAGTTTATAATTGTGTTTACAAAAATAAGCATAAGATAAAGATTTCGCTTTTATTTGAACATAAAAGCAAGGTAGTTAAATACCCACATTTACAACTTTTGAAGTATATGTTGAGGATATGGGAGACAAATATCAAACAGAAGGAGGGTTTAATTCCCGTAGTTTCCCTTATTTTTTATCATGGTAAAAACAGATGGGTATTAAAGGATTTATCAGCTTATTTTAAAGGGATAGACGAGGTATTAATTCGTTATATTCCTGGGTTTAATTATTTATTGACAGATTTATCGAATTATAGTGATGAAGATTTAAGGGAGAGGGTGTTTTTTAATGTTAGTTTAAGGGTTGCCTTTTTAGTGATGAAGAATATATACGATGAGAGAAGATTGCGAGAACATATAGAGGATTTTCTACAGATAGGTCGGATGTATTACGAGGAGGAGAAAGGTTTAAAGTTTTTAGAGGCAGTGATAAGATATATTTACAACAGCACAGAGATTAAACCAGAGGAAGTGCTCGAAACAGTTAAGAAGATTTCAGAAAAGGGGGGTGAAATCACAATGACTACAGCCATGAGATTAAGGAAAGAAGGATTGCAAGAAGGATTGCAACAAGGATTGCAACGATTAATAGAGGTAGCTAAATCGATGTATAAAAAAGGGTTTAAGTTAGAGATGATTGCTGAAATAACCGGGCTTTCAGAAGAGGAAATAAAGAAGGTTGTAAGACTAGAGAATGAGAGATGAAAGATTGATATACTGAAAATCAATTGAATTTCAAGAATTTAAAATTACCTACCTGTCCTGCGGAGGCAGGCAAGGATGTTAAGAATTTATAGAAAAATGCCCCTGCCTGTGCTACGGCAGACAGGCAGGAGAGTCTGTTGACACTTGAAAACCAATTTTGGTTAGGTATAATAATCGCAAATGGCAATAGTATGTCTAAAGTTATTATAGTAAAATTATATTACAATGTCAAAGGAAATGTCAACCATTCAACCATTGTAAAAAATATTAAGAAATACCGAGCAAAGCGCTGTATCTCTCAAGACAAGCTGTCAAAACTTGCCAATATTACTTTGCACACAATCACTAAAATTGAATCAGGGACTACGCCAGATCCAAGAATTGAAACCGTCAAAAAAATAGCAGACGCTTTAGGCGTTAGCATTGATGATTTAATGAGAAACTAAATATGACACAATATAAACCTTCAGAAGAATACATTACAACAGGAGAACAAAAAGGGCTTATTCTCCGAGAAGGTAGCAAAGTTGAATATCAAACCACCGGCAAAAGTTATAATTTTTCTGACCCAGAAGAAAAGGTCAGAGCGTCCTTTTATGTTGAACTTATACAAAAATATAAATATCCGGAAAAACGATTAGATACCGAAGTTGTTGTCCCTCGCAGAAAACCATCTGATTCAGCCGATATTGTTGTTTATGAAGATGACGAACAGAAAAAACCTTATATCGTAGTTGAGTGTAAAAAAGATGATATTTCTCAATCCGAAATAAAGCAGGCAGTTGAACAAGCTTTTGGCAATGCTAATTCTCTCAGGGCAAAATATGCGATTGTTGTTGCTGGCAATGTTCGCATCGCTTTTGATGTTGCTGGTTTTAACCCGCAAGAACGGGACAAAAATATTATTTCTGACATTCCTGTCCGCTACGGGAAAATTACAAAATATAAATACAAAAAGGGCGATGAAACATGGGATTTACAGCCAGCCGATTTAAAAGCGCTTTAAGATAAATTTCAGCAGTGCCAGGATATTTTATGGGAAGGCGGAAAAGGAAACCCAGCAGAAGCGTTTGATGAAATGAGCAAGTTAATGTTTTGCAAAATTCAGGATGAGCGATTTGTTACCGAGATTGATGAGTATTATAAATTTCAGATTGGGACACACGAAAGCAGGAGAACTATTGGGGTCAGACCGTGAATGTTGAATGTAAAAGGAACTGCTTTCTACATTCAAGGTCTGACCCTAATCCCTCTCCTACGGAACTGATTGATTTGTCTATCTATTCCTACCGATATTATGTTCCTAACGGAACGATTATTCTCATACCTTATTTATGGGTATTATCCTCTGTAAACTTCCAGTTAATAATCGCTCTACTGTCACTTTAGTGCTTTAACTAAGAATTGACCAGTATAGGAATTTTTATTCTTAAGTATTTCCTCAGGTGTGCCGATAGCGACTATCTCTCCCCCGGCATCTCCACCTTCAGGACCTAAATCGATGATATAGTCCGCTGATTTAATTACATCTAAGTTATGTTCAATCACCACAATCGTATTTCCTGCTTCCCGAAGTCGCATTAGAACATCTAATAATTTGTGAATATCGGCAAAATGTAAACCAGTTGTTGGTTCGTCTAAAAGATAAAGTGTTCTCCCGGTTGCCCGTTTACTTAATTCTGCAGATAATTTTATTCGCTGTGCCTCTCCACCAGAAAGGGTCGTGGCTGATTGCCCGAGTTTGATATAACCCAGTCCTACATCGGAGAGGGTCTCTAACTTTCGTTTAATTACGGGAATATTGGCAAAAAAGTTTAATGCTTCATCTACGGTCATATCAAGGACATCCGCAATATTTTTGCCTTTATATTTTATCTCAAGGGTTTCGCGATTATATCTTTTCCCTTTACATACCTCACACGGGATATAGACATCTGGTAAAAAGTGCATCTCAATTTTAATAATTCCATCTCCCTGACAGGCTTCACATCGTCCACCTCTGACATTAAAACTGAATCGACCAGGTTTATAACCCCGTATCTTAGATTCCTGGAATAAAGAGAAGAAGGCTCGAATATGTGTAAATGTCCCGGTGTAGGTAACTGGATTAGACCGTGGGGTGCGGCCAATTGGGGACTGGTCAATATTAATTACCTTATCTAAATATTTTAATCCAACAATTTCTTTGTGTTTGCCTGGTTTAATATGGCTTCGAGAGAAATATTGCATCAGGGCGGGATATAAAATTTCGCTAATAAGTGTGCTTTTACCAGAACCTGAAACCCCGGTGATACAGGTAAAAAGCCCGATTGGGATTTTGACATTGATATTTTTAAGATTATGTTCTGAGGCTTCTTTGACTTCAATAAATTTTGCTTTCGATTTAACTCGATGTTTGGGGATAGGAATCTTCAATTCACCTTTTAAATATTTACCGGTTAAAGAGGCTTTATCATTAATAATTTGTTGGGGAGTGCCTTGAGCAATAATAAATCCTCCATTTTCTCCTGCCCCGGGACCTAAATCAATGACATAATCAGCCGTTCTAATCGTTGCCTCATCATGCTCAACCACAATCAATGTATTTCCTAAATCTCGCAGACAACATAAGGTATTTAAAAGTCTCTTATTATCCCGTTGATGTAATCCAATACTTGGTTCATCTAAGATATAAAGCACGCCCATCAAGCCAGAACCAATCTGAGTGGCTAATTGAATTCGCTGAGCCTCTCCGCCAGCTAAAGTTCCAGCAGAACGGTCTATGGTTAGATAGTCTAATCCGACATTGATTAAAAACTCCAGTCTTCTTTTTATCTCCTTAAAGATTTGGTGGGCAATAAGTGTTTCTTTTTTATTTAACTTTAGATTTTGGAAAAACTCATAAGCCTTTTTAATAGATAATTTAGTCACATCACCAATTGACATATTTTGAATAGTTACGGCTAAACTTTCCTTTTTTAATCTGCTGCCTTCACAGACCGGGCAGGGTTGCTTGGTCATAAATTCTGAGATTTCTTCACGGGATAATTCGGAATCGGTTTCTTTAAATCGTCGTTCTAAATTTGGGATGATTCCTTCATATCCTCCCCAATACCGGAAAGTGCCAAATCGAGTGCGATAATATTCTCCTTGTGTGCCATAGAGCAAGATATGTTGATGTTCTTTTTTCAGTTCTTTAAATGGGACATCCAATCTAAACCCATATTGTCTTGCAATTCGTTCTAATGTTTGTTGTAGTCTTTCCCATGGGATTCCCCAGGGTCTAATCGCTCCATCATAAACACTTAATTCTTTATTTGGGACAACTAAGTCAGGGTCTATTTCTAACTTAACCCCTAATCCTTTACAAGTAGGGCAGGCACCATAAGGGCTATTAAAGGAAAACATTCGGGGTGAAAGTTCCTCATAGCTGATACCACAATCTATACAGGCTAATTCGGATGAAAAGATTAAATCCTCTTTTTCATCGATATTAATAAAAACTATCCCTTTTGATAATTTAAATGCCGTTTCGATTGAATCGGCTAATCTACTCCGTTCGGTTTTAAGGATAAGTCTATCCACAACGACTTCAATATTATGTTTTTTATTTTTATCGAGTTTAATCTCTTCTTCAAGGTCATAAATCTTTTTATCAACACGGACCCGGATAAAACCTTCTTTTCGGATATTTGTAAATATTTCCTGGTATTCTCCTTTTCTGCCTCGAACTAATGGGGTAAGTATCTGGATTTTTGTTTTATCCTTAAGTTTCAATATCTGGTCAACGATTTCATCTACGGTTTGCTGAGTTAAAGGTTTTTTGCATTTATAGCAGTGGGGTTTACCAATCCTGGCAAATAAAAGGCGGAGGTAGTCATATATTTCCGTGACAGTGCCTACGGTAGAGCGGGGGTTTTTACTTGCGGTTCGTTGTTCGATGGCAATAGCCGGGGATAGTCCTTCGATGTAGTCAACATCGGGTTTTTCCATCTGTCCTAAAAACTGACGGGCATAGGCAGACAATGACTCCACATATCGTCTTTGTCCTTCGGCGTAGATTGTGTCAAAGGCTAATGAGGATTTACCGGAACCTGACAAACCAGTAATCACAACCAATTTATTTCGCGGTATCTGGACATCAATATTTTTTAAGTTATGTTCTCTGGCACCTTTAATAAAGATTGTATCTTTTGGAAGCACTTTTTCACCTTACAAAAATTGTAACCGTTCAGGTAGTCCTTTACCGCAGAGACGCAGAGGAACAGAGAAGACATAGAAATAAATTATATGTAACTATTCAGCCACAGATGGACACAGATGAAACACTGAAAATTCGTGAATCGTGTCCGTTTTCCGTGTCCGTAATTAGGCTGAAGGTTTTTCCACCTATTGTCCTCTGCCTTCTGCCCTCTGCCTTTTGTCCTCTACTATTTATCCGTGCTAATCAGTGGCTGAATAGTTACCCTTAAGATAAGTACTGATGAATAGATAAAGCGGCTTTTTTACCCGCACCCATAGCGGAGATGACCGTTGCCGCACCGGTAACAATATCTCCGCCGGCATACACACCTTCTAAAGATGTTTTTAAATCTTCGTTCACCACGATATTCCCTCTTTTATTTAATTCTAACCCTGGCGTCGCATGTAAAAGTAGTGGATTAGGTCCCTGACCTAAAGCCGGAATGACCGTATCCATTTCTAATGTGAATTCAGAACCAGGAATAGGAATAGGTTTTCTACGGCCACTTTCATCTGGTTGACCTAATTCCATTTTAAGACATTCTATTGCTGTAACCCAACCACGCTCATTGCCCAGTATTTTTGTTGGATTGGTGAGTAGTTTAAAGATAATTCCTTCTTCTTCTGCGTGATGGATTTCTTCGGCTCGGGCAGGCATTTCTTCAAAACTTCTTCGATAGACGATATATACATCTTCTGCCCCAAGTCTTTTTGCGCATCTTGCCGAATCCATTGCTACATTTCCCGCTCCGACCACCGCGACTTTTTTACCAACTTTTATGGGCGTATCATATTCAGGGAATTTATACGCCTTCATCAAATTGGTTCGGGTTAAAAACTCATTTGCTGAATACACACCATTCAAATTTTCGCCCGGGATGCCTAAAAAATAGGGTAAGCCTGCTCCGGTGCCAATAAAAAAAGCCTTAAATCCATTATTTTTTAATTCGTTAATCGTCGTAGTTGAGCCCACGACTACATTTACCTCAATTTGGACACCAAGTTTTTTAATATAATCTACTTCTTTATCCACGATTGTCTTTGGTAGTCTAAACTCCGGGATACCATAGCGAAGAACACCACCAGTATCATGAAGACTTTCAAATATGGTTACTTCATAGCCTAATTTTGCTAAATCACCCGCACAGGTAAGTCCTGCTGGTCCCGCCCCAATGACTGCAACCTTCTTACCATTTGGAGTAATCTTCGGAATAGTAATTTCCTGTTCGCAATCAGCCGCAAATCTCTCCAGTCTGCCAATTGCCACAGGTTCTCCTTTTTTCCCCAGAACGCACAGAATTTCGCATTGAGTTTCTTGAGGACATACCCGTCCACAGATTGCGGGCAGATTATTTTTCTCTTTAATCTTATTAATAGCCGAGGTAAAATCACCATTGGCTATAAAATCAACAAAAGCCGGAATATCTACCCCTACCGGGCATCCTTCGATGCATTTTGGCTTTTTACATTTCAAACATCTGTTTGCCTCTTCAATAGCCGCAGTCGGTGGATAACCCAAAGCGACTTCATTAAAATTTTTTATTCGTTCTTTTGGGTCTTGCGTTGGCATTGGTTGTCTTATTTTTGACATCTAATAATCTCCTTTTTTCCTGAAAATAGGAAGTAGAGAGTAGAGGGTAGAGAGTAGAAAGTAAAGAAAATACCACTCCTCACGCTTATCTCCCCATCTCCCACCTTCTATCTCCTATCTACTATTTTCATCCTCATTTGTGAACCAACGGTTCATGACCGTTTCCCCTGAAAATATCCGCAGATTTCGCAGAGGACACAGATTTTTAATTTTTTGTCTCCCCGCTGACGGGATTAAGGGGTTAGGGGATTCTTTTATTCCCGAATCCCGAGCCCCGAGCCCCGAGTCCCGAGCCCCTTAATTTTCATCCCCCTTTGTGCCCACTTCCTGTGGGCATGAGCGTTTCTCCTGGATTAAAAACCTTAATATTCTCAGATCCAGCAAGTTGATTAAGGTCTAATCATTATCCGCACTTACATTTAGATGTATATCTTTCTAATGCAATTTTTTCCTCCTCTACAAACCTTACCTGTCTTTGCATTAACTCATCAAAATCAACTAAATGCCCATCAAATGTAGGTCCATCTACGCAGGCAAATTTTGTTTTCCCACCAACAGTTACCCTGCACGAACCACACATCCCCGTGCCATCAACCATAATCGTATTTAAACTAACTAATGTCGGAACATCAAATTTTTTAGTTACCGCACAACTTGCCTTCATCATCGGCAAGGGGCCAATGGCAATGACTAAATCTGGCTTTTCCTGTGTTTCCAATAATCTCTCTAAAACCTTAGTAACAAAGCCCTGTTCACCATACGAACCATCATCGGTGCAGATATAAAGTTGATTACTGATGGCATTCATTTCTTGCTCTAAAATAACTAAATCTTTAGTGCGAGCACCAATAATGGAGGTAATTTCAGCTCCAGATTTGTTTAATGCCTTTGCTTTAGGATAGATAGGTGCCGCACCTACACCCCCAGCCACACAAAATATCCTTTTGTCTGAACCAGTTACTTCGATATGTTTCCCGAGAGGACCTACAAAATCCTGGAGATAATCCCCTGTCTTTAGTTTGCCCAATTGTCTGGTTGTCTTCCCTACCTCCTGAAAAATAATACTTACCGTTCCCTTTTGTGCATCGTAATCATAAATAGTTAGTGGTATCCGTTCACCAGCCTTATTGATTCTCAAGATGATGAATTGACCCGGTTGGCAAGACCTTGCTATTTTGGGCGCATCAATAACAAATAATTTTATCTCTTTTGCTAATTCTTTGGTAAATAATATCTTATACATTTTTCCTCCATCCCTTGTTTCCTTTTTAAAATTAGTATTCATTCGTGAAATTCGGGTGGTGTCTTAATCTAGTGCTCTGTCGCTACTCAATTGATGTCCCCCCTTGGCCTAATCATTACCCACATCTTTTAGTGGACAGATTTGATAGAAATTCCAAATTCCAAGCACCAAATTCCAAATAAATTCCAAATTCCAAGCACCAAATCCCAAACACCAAATTCCAAAGTTTATATTACAACGATGGAAATTCATTTAGACTTTTCAATAATT
>JBFLYA010000009.1 GCA_040757115.1 bacterium
CGGATTAGGGATTAAATCCCCCTTGCAATTGTAGATAGGAATCAGAAAAAAGAGATATCGCTATATCTTATTGAAAATCAAATGGTTATGCTAAATTTTTGCCTTTAAATAGAGGGGAAGTTCCGTTGCAACAGATTAGGGGAGAAGAAGTAGAGAGTAGAGAGAATCCCTCTTTTTACTTTCTACTCTCTACTTCTTTAAAAAGGAGATGATTAAATGGATTATTTTTTAACCGAAGAACAACAGATGATTAAAGATTTAGCCAGACAAATCGCCCAAGAAAAGATTAAACCCGTCGCGGCTGAATTGGACGAAAAAGAAGAATTTCCACACGACTTAATGAAGGTTTTAGCCCAGTCGGATTTATTTGGGGTGTATATCCCGATGGACTATGGCGGACTTGGTGCGGGTTGTTTTGAATTATGTTTGATAGTTGAAGAATTAAGTAAGGTATGTGGTGGTGTTGCCACGACTTATGCCGCCTCTGCCCTGGGCACTTTCCCAATCTTGTTATTTGGAACAGATGAGCAAAAGAAAAAATACCTACCTGATTTAGCCGCTGGCAAAAAGTTAGCCGCCTTTGGTTTAACTGAGGCTAATGCCGGTAGTGATGCCGCTAGCATACAAACTACTGCTACACTTGATGGAGATTTCTATATCCTTAACGGCACAAAACAATGGATTACTAATGGTGGTGAGGCAGAAACCTATGTGGTTATTGCGATGACGGACAAAACCAAAGGTGCTCGAGGGGCATCAGCAATTATTGTCGAAAAAGGCACACCAGGATTTAGTTTTGGTAAAAAAGAGAAAAAAATGGGCATCAGGTCTTCTGCTACTACTGAATTAATCTTTCAAGATTGTAAGGTGCCCAAAGAAAATTTGCTTGGTAAAGAGGGATTAGGATTTATTGTTGCTATGAGAACCCTTGACCGGTCAAGACCTGGCGTAGCCGCACAAGCAGTAGGAATTGCACAAGGGGCATTGGATTTAGCCGTCCGATATGCCAAAGAACGAGTTCAATTCGGTCAACCAATATCCTCATTTCAAGGAATACAATTTATGTTAGCCGATATGGCTACTCAAGTAGAAGCGGCAAGGGCATTGACTTATGCAGTAGCTAAAATGGTTGATGCTGGCGAAAAGAATATCACCAAAGCATCGGCGATGAGTAAACTATTTGCCTCAGATGTCGCGATGAAAGTTACCACCGATGTTGTCCAGATATTTGGTGGTTATGGCTATATGCGGGAATATCCAGTAGAGAAGATGATGCGAGATGCCAAAATTACTCAAATCTACGAAGGCACTAATCAGATTCAACGACAGGTAATCGCACTGGAATTGATTAAAGAATCAGCAGGTAAATAAGAGAAAGAAAAATGGAATTTAATGTTGAGAAAACTGTCAATTATTGGAAACAAGGAGCAGAATACGATTTAGGTGTAGCTGAAGCTATGTAGCAAGCAGAAAAATACCCTTATGCCCTTTTTATGGGACATTTAGCACTGGAAAAGTTACTTAAAAGCCTCTTTGTTAGAGATAAAAAAGAACATGCACCGTGGATTCATTCTCTTCCGTTACTTGCTAATAAGTTAACAATAAATATTCCTGAAGAAACCCTGGAGAGACTGGGTGAATTTATGGAGTTTCATTTTGAAGGACGATACCCTGACTATCAAATGGACTTTTACAAAAAATGCACAGGGGAATTTACTAATCAGAAAATGAAAGAGATAAAAGAGGTCTACAAATGGTTGAGCAGTCAATTTTAGAATCAATAAAGAGATTCACTAATGCTCTTGCAAAGGAAAACATCAGAACTAACAAGGTCTTTCTTTATGGTTCCTATGCAACAGGCAAACATACAGAATATAGTGATATAGATATCGCTGTGGTGTCAGAGGATTTTGGCAAGGATAGAATTGAAGAAAAGATGTTTCTGTTTCGTCTTGCCAGTCGGATAGACCCACGATTAGAAGCTGTTCCCTTAACCCCAACTGCACTTCAAGAAGATACCTGGGTACCATTGATTTATGAAATTAGGACCAAAGGAATCGAATTGCAGGTAGCATGATGGATGGCTGGAAGAAAAGTTGAGAAGTGAAAATCCATAGAATTGTAAAACTATTGAATCGACGGGATATAAGTAAAGTAGATAAAGAACTACGCCGACAGATTGCCATAAAGATAAATGGTAACCGTTCAGGTGGTAATTTACCGCAGAGACGCAGAGGAACAGAGAAGAAATCAGATAACAGAAAAGATTATTGGTGTAGCCATTGAAATACATAGGACCTGCTTGCCGAATGTTCAACCGGCAAGCCAGATTTGTTAATCCATCCCTGATTTTCATCAGGGCAAGTTTAATGTTGTTGGACTCAAGAGCTTGCACTGATGAAAATCAGGGATGTTAAGCCTATCGTAAATAAATTTTAATTTTCTTCTCTGCGTCTCTGTGTCTCTGCGGTGAACGGTTACGATAAATGAAAATAGTAAGTAGATAGATATGAAGGGATTAACCGTATAAATATAAGGAGGGAAACAAAATGAAAAACCTGAAGGTAAAAGATGCTATGACGCGGGGGATTTTTACTATCCCACAAGATGCCTCGGTGACACAGGCGTTGGAAATGTTAGCCGACAACGATGTCAGTGGTTTGGCGATTACTTCTGTTGATGGAGAATTAGTTGGTGTTCTGTCTGAAACGGATATGGCAAAGGTAGTTAGTAAAGGAATTGCCAGTGATGAAGATTTGGATAAAATCAAGGTTAGTGAAATAATGACTGCCCCGGCTATAACCGTTGGTCGAGATGATAGCTTAAGAGATGCCTGTAGCCTGATGTGTGAAAAAAATATTCACCGACTAATCATCCAACAAGAAGTAAAAAGGGGTGGAGAAAGTAAATATTTCCCAAGTGGAATACTTTCGATGTCTGATGTAGTCAAGGCAATGGCAGGTAGGTGGACTCGTGGATAAACTGAATGAAATACTAAAAAAATACAAAGATACCGACGGGGCATTAATCCCTGTTTTGCAGGAAGCACAGGATACATTTGGCTATTTGTCAAAGGATGTCTTAATTCAAATTGGTAAGGAGTTAAAATTTCCGCTGAGTAAGGTTTATGGCGTGGTTACCTTTTATGCCCAGTTTTATTTAAAACCACACGGAAAATATACCATTCGAGCCTGTCGAGGAACTGCCTGCCATGTCCAGGGTGCAAAGAAGATTATTTCAACAATTGAACATATCACGGGTTTAAAAGAAGGAGAGACATCTGCTGACCTTAAGTTCACCTTTGAAACAGTTGCCTGTCTGGGTGCCTGCGCCCTATCACCGGTAATGATGGTCAATAAAGACTATTTTGGCAAAATGAATCCCAAAAAAGCAATTACTATCCTTCAACAATATAATGATAGCAGGTAAATATTTTTATGAAAATTGTCAGGAATAAGATTTCTATAGCTGAACTAAATAATATGGCTCAGGAGATGTTTGGTAATTTGTAACTATTCACCGCAGAGACGCAGAGGAACAGAGAAAAAAGGATTTAAATTAGATTGTGGATACCGGATAGATCTTTTAGTTGAAGAAAAAGTTAAAAAGCAGTCGAGCAACTACTTCCGATTCACGAAGCTCAACTTTTAACCTATCTAAAAATGATGATAAGAGATGGAATTAAGCGTATAGCCAATAGATTTTAATTTTTTCTCTGTGTCTCCGCGTCTCTGCGGTGAATAGTTACAAAATCATTAATAACCTGGTGGAAAGATGAAGTATCAACATAAACAATTAGCACAAGGACGCTGGTTTGAATTGACCTTCTTCGAACAGATGGGTAATATTGGAACTGATGTTGGACGAGCAATTACCTGGAGAGATAAAAATATTGAATATAGCCAGAAGGCAATTGACCGTGCATTAGAACTTTTAGAATTGACTATCGCTGATGTTAAGAATAGAAAAAGGTTAAAAGAGTTATTGAGGTTATATGAAGCATTGGTAGATTACTTCTATTTTGACAATCAGTTCTCTTCATCTGATAAATTGTGGCAAAACTATTTTTTTGCTTTTAGCTATGCCGCAATAAAAATGAAGGTAACCGTTCACCGCAGAGACACAGAGACGCAGAGAAAAAATTAAAAACTATTTACCAGACGCTTCATTCCATCCCTGATTTTCATCAGGGCAAGATCCTGATTTTCATCAGAGCAAGCTTTTGAGGACCGACATATCATGATTGATTAACAAATTTGGTTTTGTCTTATATATTACCTAATCTTTTCTGTTATCTGATTTATTTCCATATCTTCTCTGTTCCTCTGCGTCTCTGCGGTGAAAACTATTTTCAGGAGAATAATATGACCAAATTAAAATCAGTTTCGGAATTAAACGCATATCGAGAATCTATCATTAAAACTAAAGACCCTAACAAAATTTGTATTACTATTTGTGGTGGCACAGGATGTCTTGCCTTTGGGGCAGAAGGGGTTATTAGTGCCTTTCAAGAAGAAATTAAGAAACAAGGATTGAATAATGTAGATGTCATAAGAACTGGTTGTCCTGGCTTTTGTGAAAGAGGGCCGATTGTTGTTATCCTGCCACAACGGATTTCATATCAAAAGGTTGCCATTGAAGATGTATCTGAAATAGTCTCTTCTACGATTATAAAAGGTGAGATTATCGAGCGACTGTTGTATGAAGACCCGTTAACAGGACATAAGATTATTTATGAACAAGAAATTCCTTTTTATAAAAAGCAGAAAAGGATACTTTTAAGTAATAGTGGCTTAATTGATCCCACTCAGATAAATCATTATATTGAACGAAGTGGTTATTCTGCCTTAAGTAAAATTCTTACTTCTATGGCACCTGATAAGGTTATTGAGGAAGTTAAGAAGTCAGGTTTGCGTGGTAGAGGTGGGGGAGGTTTCCCTACTGGATTGAAATGGAGTTTCTGCCGAAAAGCAGAAGGTGAACCGAAGTATCTCATCTGTAATGCGGATGAGGGTGACCCTGGTGCTTTTATGGATCGAGCACTCCTTGAAGGCAATCCACATCTTGTCTTAGAAGGAATGCTTATCGCTGCCTATGCCATTGGCTCAACAGAAGGATATGTTTATGTCCGGGCAGAATATCCTTTAGCCAGTAAGAATATCCGCCTTGCCTGCGACCAGGCAAAAGAATTAGGATTATTAGGTGATAATATTTTAGGCACAGATTTTAGCTTTCATCTGAAGATTAAAGAAGGGGCTGGGGCTTTTGTTTGTGGTGAAGAAACGGCTTTAATGGCTTCGATTGAAGGCAAACGCGGTATGCCAAAACCAAGACCGCCATTCCCGGCTCAATCTGGACTTTGGGGCAAGCCAAGTAATATTAACAATGTCGAGACATTTGCCAATATCCCACATATCATTTTAAACGGGGGTGAAAATTATGCCCAAATCGGCACTGAGAAATCTAAAGGCACAAAGATATTTGCCTTAGCCGGCAAGATAAATAACACCGGCCTGGTAGAAGTGCCAATGGGAACTATCTTACGAGAAGTGATTTTTGATATTGGCGGCGGTATCCCCAGAGGCAGGAAATTTAAGGCAGTGCAACTGGGTGGTCCTTCTGGTGGCTGTCTAACCTCTAAAGAATTGGATTTACCCATTGACTACGATACATTAGTTGCCGCTGGGGCAATGATGGGTTCTGGCGGTATGATTGTTATGGATGAAACTAATTGTATGGTAGAGATTGCTCGATTCTTCTTAGAATTTGTGCAAAGTGAATCTTGTGGTAAATGCACACCTTGTCGCATTGGCACTAAAAGAATGCTGGAGATAGTTACTCGAATTACCAGGGGAGAAGGTAGAGAAGAAGATATAGATACCTTGATAAAAATGGCTAAAATCATAAAGGACTCTTCCCTTTGTGGCTTGGGACAAACCGCTCCCAATCCAGTGCTTTCTACGATTGAACATTTCCGGGATGAATATGAAATACATATCAAAGAAAAGCGATGTCCTGCCCATGTTTGTGAAGGACTTTATACCGCTCCTTGCACAGATACCTGTCCTGCCGGCATCAAGGTGCATAGTTATGTCGCTTTAATCGCCCAGGAAAGATTTGAAGAGGCATTGGAACTGATTAAAGAAAGTAATCCTTTCCCTTCGATTTGTGGTCGGGTGTGTCATCACCCCTGTGAAACTAAATGCAGACGAATAGAGATTGATGAAGCATTAGCCCTTAGAGCCCTAAAACGATTTGTTGCTGACCACGAAATAGAATTGGAAAAGGGAAGACATAGACCAAAATTAGAATTTCATCGAACAGAAAGAGTGGCGATTATCGGAGCAGGACCAGCAGGATTAACCTGTGCCTATTATCTGGCAAGACGCGGTTATCAGATAACCATATTTGAGGCATTAGAAACACCTGGTGGTATGCTGGCGGTTGGTATTCCCGATTACCGATTACCAAAGAGAATTCTAAAGATAGAAATAGCTGATGTTACTGCATTAGGTGTAGAAATAAAGACAGAAACAAGAATTGGTAAGGATCTGGAGTTTTCTGACCTGCTAAGGGATTACAACGCTATTTTTATAGGTGTAGGAGCACATATCAGTAAAAAAATGGGAATTGAAGGAGAAGAGACAAATAAGGTCATACCTGCTCTGCAATTCTTACGGGATGTTAATCTTGGTAATCCAGTTGAATTAGGTGAAAAAATAGCCGTCATCGGTGGTGGTAATGCGGCTATTGATGCGGCAAGGGTTGCCATTAGACTTGGAGTCAGGGATGTAACTGTTCTTTACCGTCGCTCAAGAGAAGAGATGCCTGCTATCCCACAGGAAATTGAAGATGCGCAAGAGGAAGGGATTAAAATAGAGATTTTGACTGCCCCAAAACGCATTATCTCTGAAAATGGTAAGGTCAAAGGTATTGAATGTTTCAGAATGAAATTAAGCGACTTTTTTGATAAAAGTGGTCGAAGGATTCCTGAACCAATCAAAGACTCAGAATTTGTTGTGGATGTCGATATGGTTATTTCAGCCATCGGGCAGGATGTTAATGTTGATTTTCTACAGGATAGGGTAGAATTGAGTAAATGGCAAACGATAAAGGTGGATAAAGAAACGCAAGCCACCAGTTTGGCAGGTGTTTTTGCTGGAGGTGATGCGGCTACTGGAGCGAATACGGTTATTGAGGCTATTGCGGCCGGCAATAGAGCCGCCATAGCCATTGATAAATACCTCAATAATGGTAAGGAAAGTAAAGAAGTCATCAGACATCCCATAGAGGAAGATGAAGAGGCGATGTTGAGAAGAAGACACCTGATGCCTGTATTAGAAAAGGAAAAAAGAATAAGGGGATTTGAAGAAGTAGAGTTAGGATTTACTCGCGAGATGGCAGTCAATGAGGCAAAAAGATGTCTAAAATGCCACGAAAAGGAGTAGTTATTTAGCCACTGATTAACACGGATTAGTACGGATAAATACAGATGTCAGAAGATAGAAGGCAGAGGGCAGAAGGCAGAGGAGAAAGGGGGAAACAGAGAAAGGGAGAAATCTGTGTCCTCTGCGGTAAAATCTTGTGGACATTTTCAGGAGAAGTTTCACGCCAAGCACGCAAAGGAAAATAAGGGGAAAAATTACCTTTGCGTGAAAAAACTATTTTCAGGAGAAACGCTCATGTCCACAGGGAGTAGGCACAAACGAAGATGAAAATGGGTTTGATGGTTCAGGTGAAATCAGGCTGAAGCCTGCGGCTACCAGCTTTCCCGAACCCCGAGTCCCGAGTCCCGATTTTCAGGGGAAAGGAAGTTTCACGCAAAGAACGCAAAGAACGCAAAGGGAAATAAGGGAAAAAATTACCTTTGCGTCCTTTGCGTGAAAAAACTATTTTCAGGTCACGAATTTTCAGTATTTCATCCGTGTCCATCTGTGGCTAAATAGTTACATTTTCTATAGATAAATAGTTACGAAAATTTACTCTTCAAAACTGACCCTCAAAAAAATGTCTTGACAAAATTATAGAAAAATGATATAAATGATATACTTTATCAATTCTGAATTCTGTTAAGATAGACTATAAGATGAAAAGGGATTATGGAAAAATGAATAAAACTTATGACATTCCAAAAAATAACTTTTTATCAGTAGAAGAAATAAAGGGAAAATATCATTATCTCTCTGCAGGGCATAGAGATAGAAAAGCCCCCCCCCCCGCAAAAATTAAATCCACAAAAATCACTAAAGAACTAACCGCAGAAAAATTTTCACTACTTAGACTAAATACCAGTAAATTTACCTCTCAAAAGAGAGGAATCATTTCTAACGGAATCGTTACCATCAGTATTATTTTCCTTCTGGCATTCTTTATGGGCTATGCATATAATCCAGGCGGTTTCATTTCAGAAAGATATGTGTATGACCAGGAAGGCCGACTTAAATGCAAAATTGCCCCAGATGGACAGAAGGAAGTTAAGTTATGGAGTGCAGTGTCCGTGACACTGCTTGCATTGACAGGGTCAAGGCACTCAAACAATACAATCCAACCATAATTATACAAGGAGGAAATGTCATGTGCCAATTTAGATTTAATTGTAATTGTAAGTTTGAACCCTCGGGTGAAACAAAGGAGTGGTGGTTATATACGCATAAGACTGAACACTCCTTTGCGGGTGTGAAGTTACCTGGTCTTTTTCAGACCAGTAAGTTTGAATGCCAGTTTATCGGTTTTCTGGGGATTTTTCTGTTAGAAGGAGTAGCTACTTATTGGTGCAGTAAGGTGGGTGTTATAATAACCGCAATTTTAGCCTCCATATTTGTTGATTTAGCTCTTGCGATAGTGGCTCATATATTTCAAAAAAGCATTTGCAAAATGAAAAACGAATTAGTTTATAAAGAAAACGATGAGAAAAGGATAACTGAAAGAAGTCTGCGGTCTACTCAATCACTGCAACGATTTTTCTATTCGCTCATTCTTCTCTCGGCGGGCTTCAAAATTTGTTGGTTTCTTTCTGCACGTTCAACTCCTGATGCAACAGCCTTATTTATCGGGGTGTGTTACTTTCTAGGCGCGATACTTCACATAACATGTACAGGGTATGCAATATTTACATTTATTTTCAAGGGGAAAATAAAGCGTGAATATAATAAATATCTTAACTCGAAGAGTCAAGCCTTTGGGTTTGATGAGAACAATCCAATAGAAACAGAACTTACTTCAGGCAAGTTAAAGACGGTTACAGTCGGGCACCATGAGATTATAGAAAGTGACGCCAAATTTTTATTAAAAACATTGGGTGTTTTAACAGACGAAGAACTTTGGAGTATGATTGCTCGCCAAGACGCAGGTGAGCCAAAACGAACACTTGCTATAGAGGGAGTCGAACATCAGATAAAAATTCTTCCATTAACCGCAAAGGGAAATATAAAGAAAAAAGAGAGCAATAAGGAGGATAGCTCCAAATAGTAGAATAAATTAAGCACTTACTTCGATTTTTCAATCAATTGTCTTCAAAAGGAGGAAAGAAGTCAAAATGAAAATCAAAAGATGTTCGATGGTTTCTGATTTCCCAACAATAATGTTTCTATTTTTGGGAATATTGATTATTTTAAGTAGCTGTGGAGAAAAACAGAATAAAAAATTTAATTTAACATTGGTAGTATCTGATAATCTCGGAAAGAATAAAACTGATGCACTGCCTGAGGATATAATTAAGATTTGCTTGCCGTTCGAATATAAAGGTAATTTCTTGATTCCCAGACCCACTCTTTATCGCTTAGGTTACGATAACTCCACCAAAATGTCTCTTGAAACGACAATTACGGGAGGGTGTGCTGGAGATCCGAATAACCCTATTTACATTCAGAATCAAACAAAAAAGTATTTAAAATCCGTCAAAATCGGAAAAGTTTTCTCACAACCTAATGATTCTTCGATTGATTTAAAATCTATATTGGATTCTTCTTTAGAAGTAATTGGAACGCGATCGCTTATTGCTTTTTATAGTACTAAGGGAATCAATACAGACTCTTACAATGGTATCAAGATATCTAAATCCATAGACGATGTTCCAACTATAATGGCGGAAGGAATTTGTGAAAATGGTCTAACCTCTGTCTTTGTATTTATTGATCCACCTATATCGGGTGCCGAACCTATACCTCCAATAATAAATAGGGTGGTAGTACCTAAGCTAGTAGGTGAACCTGTAGAGAAGGCTACATCTATACTCCAAAGAATAGGTTTGCAATGGAGCATCACAGAGGAATATAGCGCTGAACCAAAAGGCAGGGTAATTAAGCAGAATCCAGCGGCTGATACACAGGTTCCCCCAGGAAGGACAGTAATTTTAACTATCGCAAAATGGCCTAAAGTGCCTCAGGTTGTTGGTATGACATTACAACAGGCACAATCTACTATCTCTGCTAATGGTCTTTTTAATGTTAAGGTTAAAACTCCTAAAGCACAGCCTAATTGGGTAGTGACAAGGCAGAACCCTAAAGGAGGCAAGACAGTAGCTAAAGAAAGCGAGATTCAACTTGTCCTTGAGAAGCCATCAGGTACCGACAACGGAAGTCAACCAAAAGAAAAACAACCACAGGGTCAGAAAGAAGAAAAAGAAGTAACCACTCCTTCTTCTGTTCCCTCAGATGTTATCCCATCTCCGTGGAACGATATATTCACACTTTTTAATAAGAATACAGAGGACAGCTATAGAGAAATAATAAAGAAATTAAGTAAGAGTGAAGAAGAGAACAAAGAAAAAGAGAACAAAATAGAAAGGAATGTTTATTACTGGTATTACAAGGGTCTGGCTTATTATCAATTAAAAGATTATAACAAGGCTCCTGAGTGTTTTGATGAAGCATGGAATAGAATTGGAGAGTGGGGAAAACCCATAGATTCTCAGGTTGGACTCCCTATGAATTCACAAGAGGCAAAAAAAGAGGCTCGATACTATGGAGCAATGGCACACTATATGAAATATAGAATAACTAAAGATTCAAATGACCACATGGAAGCACGGCTAAGAGTTGAGGAATGTCATAACAATATTGAGGATTATCCTAATGGTAGTGAAGAAAGAACTAACATTACAAACGCCTACAAGGAGTTAGAACAAGAATAGAGGTGAAATTATGGAGTGCAGTGTCCGTGACACTGCTTGCATTGACACGGTCAATGCACTCCAAATGTAATTAAAATTGGAGGTAAATAGACCTATGTATAAGAAACAAATTTTATGTGTTTTCTTTATTGCTTTATCGCTGGGAATAATGGGATGTGAACCAGAAAAAATAAGTGTTTCAGGACAGATTATAAATTGTTACACATTAAAGGGGATAGAAGGATTAGACATAAGAAGATTAGATATTATAGAGAAAACAACACAAGAATCAATTATAAACAGTCCAGTGTCATTAACAACAGGCAACAATGGAAATTTTTCATTAGAGGCAGATGTTAAAAAGATACTTAAAAAGATAGATGACTATCAATTGAAAGTAATCTTACCTGATGAGTTTTGTTATCCCTCGGAATTTGATATCACCAGTTCTGAAATTAAGATAAAAAAAGGATTTACTAACAAGCTGATAATCTCCCCAATTAAAACCAGTTATGGGATTGTGATAAAAGGAATGATTAAAAATGAAAAAACAAAAGATGTAATCTCAGGAGTTATGGTAACCTGTAAACCAGATTATCACGAGGAGAGCTTAAATAAAACAGCTGTTAACAATAATCTTTGCACCAGTGGGAGAAATGGGAATTTTATTTTTAAAAATCTTAGTATAGATGGGGTAGGCACAGTTACCTTTAACCTTAGTTTTGATTATTCTAACTACTGGAAAAAATTTAAAAAAATAGATATTTCATCATTGTCTCCTGAGAAAAGAGTATTCGACCTGGAAATTGAATTACAAGAGATAATAGAAGGAACAAAAACAATAACACTTTCTCCCCCCATAAATGTAACAATATTAGAAAATGAACTCAATCAAGGAATACTGACGAAGAATATCAGGGAGACATTTAATAGAAGTAACTATCCACTTAGTAATAACGCACAACTTAATGTAAGAAAACCTAATAAAGAATGGACGATAGATGATGGTAAGTTTGAATATATTATTACTAAACAGGGGGATAAACTAAATTGTTATATCAAGATCATCGGCAACATACCCCTTATTACTCCCTGAAGGATGGTGATAAACTTGGAGGTTATAAAAAAATTTAAAAGATTAATTATTCCTTTAATTTTTATTTCTTTGTTTTTCCCAAAGATAGGACTGGGTGAAAATAATGGGACAATTAATGCCTATTGGCTCGGAGAAGCTCCCTGGTCGCCAAAAGAAACAGAAAACAGTATAAAATCTATTCTCCTTGATAATGATAGGAGCAGAGATGACAAGTCACCGAGGTGGGTACCAGATAATAGAAGGATGGTGGTATATAAGAGAGAAAGAAAAGCAAAAATCTCAGAGGTGTCTGATATAAAAGAGGATAGAGTAGAAGACTCAGAACTGTCTGATATAGATGAAGATATAGCAAAAATCGCAGGAATATCTAATATACCTAACGATAAAACAGAAAGCCCAGAGTTGTGTTATATAGATGAGGATGGTGAAATTACTTCTCTATATGAAGGTGAGGTTAAGGATATTAGTTGGATACAGGACAAAGAAAAAGTAAGATTTATCTTTACTTCTGGAAATGACCTGAAGAGTGGTGAAATTTCAACAGATAACCATATTTCATCTCTTCTTTCCATAGAAAAAAAGGTTACTAATGAGGGTATTGTCTATCTTCGTCATTCCAGAACAAAAAAATTATTTTATTCAAGAGATGGTCGTATAATAGGGACATCCACAAATATAGATGATAATGGTTGGAGTCCAATAGTAAATACAAATGGAGATTGTTCAAGAAATAAAAAGGTGGTGTTCACATCTAACTTAGATAGCAATGGTAGAGAAATCTACACCTTTGAATTACCACAAGAAGGGGAAGATTTAGACCTATCAATAATAAGACGACTTACCTTTAGCCCTGAGGGAGTAATAAGTCCCAAATGGTCTCCAGATGGGAAAAGTATTGTTTATGCTTCTGGTAAAGATATCTATCTTATCCAAAATATATCTACATCTGGGATGAACCCAATCCGATTGACCACGAATACTACTACCGACGAATGTAGTAATCCTACCTTTTCACCAGATGGCAAAATGATTGCCTACTACTCGACTAATGGTAAAAACATATATGACTTATGGGTGATGAAAAGTAATGGAGAAGAAAGAACAAAGGTAGCAGATAATGTTCTTAAACCAGAAAGACACGGTGACATATATGGTCCTTGCTGGATACCTTATGGAACATCAGCTCTAATCTATCTCTACAACAGAATGCAAAATCAGATAGAGGTTCTAAATGTCACAGCTAATAGCAGAAAGATGGTTAAAACAGAAGAACAGTTGATAAGTAATATTGATTCTCTTTATGTAAGTGATAAGGATGGTCAAAAAATCCTGATAGTATATTCTGCCTGGGCACCTTATCCTCAGAAAGAACAGAGGATATATATTAAAGAATTTAAAGCAGAAGAGTTACCAAGATAAGGAGAGAAATATGCAAATTAAGCTATTATGGTCTATTATTATTCTTTGTCTTTACTCTGGTATAACTTATGGACAAAAATCACCAGAAAGTTATCAAAGGGGTCTACTCTATAAAGAATTATTTAATACCGCAGTAAATACACAAATTAATCATTATAATGCACTATTGATTGAGAAGGGAAAACCTCCTGTAGATGCAAAGCCAATAAGGAAAGACCATATCTGGTACTACCGCGGACTATGTTATTATTATCAGGGAAATTTCTTATCAGCAATAGCTGATTTTAAACGAATTCCTAAATCATCTGATAAATACCCTGAGGCACAAATCAGATGGGGTGCCTGCTATTATAAACAAGGAAAGATTACGGAGGCAAAGAAATTATGGAATGATGCCTGTTCACAAAAGAAGAATAATCCTCTATTTTTAAGCAAGATGGGTAATCTGTATGCAGAGCTAGGGACAAATACTACTACTGCGACTAAATATTGTCAGAAGACAGAAAAAGGAACAAGCGGGCTGGTGTGGATATACCTTAAGAATGGAGATGTAGATAAGGCGTTAGATTTGATAAAAAAGATTTCCAATAAGCCTGACTTAGAAGATTATATAGGTAGATGTACCGGTGGTAGTGTTACCTTACAGTTTTATGACCCTGGTTTATTATGGATAAGGTCACAGGTCTATCTTATGTCGGCAGTTAAATATTATCAACAGGCAATAGACTCGCAGAAGAATGATGAACTATCCTGTCAACTTGGTATAACTCAACTTATGGCTGGCAGACTAAATGACAGTATTACCACGCTAAAACCACTCATCAATTCTAATAGATGGGAGGTAAAGGCTAAGGCATTGATAAATTTAGGCGTGGCATATTATCTAAAAGGTTCAAAACAAGAGGCTGAGACAACATGGAATCAGGTAGAGAATAATTACAAAGATAACCCTGCGGTGATGAGTGAATTAGGATATACCTATGCGAGGTTGGGGATAAAGTTGGATGATGCTTTATCTCTGTGTAAGGAAGGAAAGGAATCGTATTACTTAGGCATGGTCTATTTTAAAAGAGGAGTAATAGGAAACAATAGTAACGATATTAACGAGGCATGTAATGAAATGGGGCATTTTGAAAGGGATTCTAATAATCTATTACATTTATTAGGGCTATGCAATGCTTATTATGTGAATAGGGATTTTAATGCGGCTACGGAGATATTTTATAAATATCTTCAAAGATATTCTGGCACAAATAGAATTTATGAGAGTCTTCGGTATATAAACGAGGCACGGAAGGATATTACCTGGTTTGGCAACTTGAAAATTGAATGGAAAGACCTTTGGTATTACCAGAAATAAAAAGGGGGTAGATTATGAAAAAGAATCTTTTAGTAATTGCAAGTGTTGTATTTCTCTTAGCAGATATTTCTAAGGCGAGGGACCTGAGATATGGAGAGCTATCCTTCCCTCAAACACTTAATCCTTTAAATACTGATAAGATGGATGAGTCTGCTGGGAGATTGTGTCAACTAATGTTTAATAGCCTGCTGGGTATGGCAGATAAGGAACCGGTAGAGGAATTATTGGCTAACATGAACGCAAAAAGAGAACAGAAAAGTTATACCTTTAAACTGCGTGAGAAAATAAAATGGCACGATGGAACACTATTTACTGCAGATGATGTAGTATTTACATTTAATATACTTGCCGATAACAGCATAAAATCTAATCTAAAATGGATAATGCAGGAGGTTGTAGATAGCGTAAAAAAAGTAGATAGTTATACAGTCAAATTTACCGCAAAAGGAGAAATCTCCAGGGTAGAACTGCTGAACACTATAGGTTTTGTTAAAATTATCCCCAAGCACTTTTTTGATAACATTAACAAAAGAGATTGGAATGACCGCTGGAAATGGATAACTTGTGGCACAGGACCCTATAAACTACCCGATGAATTTCTTCAGTCTCCCGATAAAATTCAGTCTATAGCTGACACAGTAAAGGAAATTACCCTGGAACAAAATAAAGATTATTTTAGGGGATGGCGAAAGTTAAAACCGAATGAAGAGAGAATCGATAATATAATTATGCGTGTCATCTTGAATTCAGCGACTGCTATGGAGAACTTAAGGTCAAAGGAAATTGACCTGTTACCTATGATTGCCAGCAATCTACCATCAGAAAAACCATCAGAAAAAGATATCTCCTGGACGATAATAAAATGTAATAGAAACAGTTTCTATTATTTTGCCTTTGATTGTAGGCGTGTGAATACAACAACAAGACAGGCATTCAGCTTAGCTACTAATAGAAAGTATATGTTAAACAACAATTTTTTAAATGGGTATAAAGGCAACACTCCTGAAGAAAAACTCACGGACGCTATGAATGACTGTATGTATGGACCCTATCCCCAGCACCTAAATGTGGGTGTCAGTAAGTCTCAATTCTATAACATAGATAGGGTTAAGTTATGGGCTAAAGAAGTTCAACTTCCATCAAATGTCACATTGAAGGGTCATATATTAGAAGGATGTGAAAAGAATATGTGCACGTGCCTTAAAGTAGACCTTAAAGAAATTGGAGTAACTCTGAAGATAAAATCTGAATTGACCACTAGGGATGTGGAAAATTTTGATATAGCCTTTGGCTGGTGGACATTCTCTTCCCTGAGTGACCCGGTAAAGTGGTTATTTGGAACAAATGCTCCCTATAATATATGTCATTATAGTAACAAAGAAGTGGATAAAATTATAAAGGAGAATGAAATTTCAGATGCAGATACGAGTTCAGGTGCAAATACGAGACTGCGTAATATGGAAAAGATGCAGAAGACAATAGGGGATGACTGCCCATATATATTCCTTTTCAAGAGACCTTTGTGGATTGGTTTTAACAAAAAGTTATATATAAAGCCTGATGAATATTGGTTCTTTGCCGATATTATCGATTGGTATTGGAAAAAATAGGAATAAGAAAGGTAGAGATTAATGGCAGATATAGGTAAAATTTTGATGAGAGGTATTGCCGCCTTAGTTATTGTGTGGACAAGTATGTTTATTCTTGTTTATATGGGAATAAAGGTAGCACCTAAGGTTTATATGGGAATAAAGGTAGCACCAGATTCGGGACAACAGGTTCATATTACAATACCCGGCATAATAAAAGAGACTTCTGTAGTTTGGTCCGAGATAATAAAAGAGACTTCTGTAGTTTGGTCTTGTTTCTGGAAGGTTACTATTCGACTGATGCTTATTGCATTTCTTATATCTTTGATTTTGTCTCTGGTATCCTTAACACAAGTATATATTTTATCTTCAGCATTTAAGATTTTTTTAAGTCTTTTTTCCTGTTTGCCTGTATTTATTGCCGGGATACTTTTATGGAAATTTTTTTGTTATAATAAAGTTCCTCCTCAAGTTGAATTTATTACAGCAGGCGTAATCCTTGGGATTTGTGATACCTTCTTGATTGAGTTATATCGACATATAGAGATAGAGTATCATAGACTCAAGAATGAATCTTATGTCTTGATGGCAAAAGATAATGGATTAAAAGTTCGCAAGATAATACCATATCTAATGAATGATATTATTATTCTTTTATCAAAGATTACTTTTTCAAGATTGATAGGATTGATTAGTGGTGCAGTGATTGTCGAATGTATATTTAGGAGTATCTCTGGAGGAATTGGATGTATGCTTATGGATGCAGTTAAAAATAATAGTTCCACTAAACTTATAGGTATAGAGATAGGAATAGTAACCATTGTTATCACCTTTAATGTCATAGATAGGCTAATAGAAAGACATTTTAATCCAAGATTAAAAGAAGGGTAAAAGATGAGAATATATAGCAAAAAAGAAGGTGAAAAAGGAAAGTTATCATTTACATCCATATTTTGGATACTTTCTTTCTGTATGGTGTTTATCACAGGAGTTATTGGTTGTTTTATTAGTCCACCCCTGTCAAAAGATAAAGATAATGTGCAGACAATATTGATCAAGTGTATATGGGCTCATAAATTCTATTTTATGCCGGGTCTATTAGTGCCTCTTTTAGCCATATCTTTAGGTAGTTTTTTAGGGATATTCAGCAGCAAAGCAATGAAAGTATCAGGAATGATTAATTTCTTCTTCCTTTCCATAACAGATGCCATAGAATCACTTCCCAAATACCCAACTATAATATTAGCTATAATTCTTATGCCTGAATGTATAAGAAATTTATGGGGCATAATGCTCATATTAGGTTTTCTCAACTCATCAAAAATAAGTCGGCTGATAAAGTCAAAGATTGACTCATTAGAAAAAATGGAATATATAGAATTTGCAGATTCTATAGGAATAAATAGATGGCGGTTAATTTATAAACATATCCTTTTATATAATTGTTTGCCTCTTCTCATCACTCAAATATTTTTTCAGATGTGTGAGGTAATTTTAGTTGAGATTGGACTTGCAGTTATAGGTCCCGAGGAATACTGCGGTTTTAATTTTGGGATGATAACAACAGATGATACTTTTGGTAATATGTTAATGGCGGGAAGGAACAATATAATGGCTGGAGTAACGAATATAGTAGCTGGAGTAACGAATATAGTAGCTGAAGTAAGGAATATGGGACCAGGAAGTATGTGGATATTTCTGATTCCGTTGGGAGTGGTTTTGTTTAATATATTGATGTATCTTAATCTTGCTAAGATAATAGAAGAGAAAATTTACAAAAAGAGGAAAATATGACGGATATATTACTTAAAATAGAAGACCTTAAGAGTTATGCTGAGGAAAATCGAGGGTTTTTAAGGATTGTAGATGGTATCTCATTCGAGGTTAAAAAGGATGAAGTCGTAGCCTTGTTTGGTGAATGCGGTTCTGGAAAGACTACGGTAGCATATTCTATTATGGGGGCAGTCAGATATATGCCAGGGATTATAGCTGGTAAAATCGAGTTTAAAGGGAATGGAGATTTACTTGAAAAATTGAGGATAATGTGCCAGATAAAAAGAGACGACAATGGAAGGTTAGAAATAAAAAAGGATGTCAGAAAATGGAATAAGATATATGAGAAAAAAATGAGAGAAGTAAGAGGTAAAGGGCTATTTTTAGTTATGCAAGGGGCTAAATCCAGCCTTAACCCATTCTGGAAAGTAAAAGACCAGGGGGCATATATAACTAAGAATAGAAATATAGATTCTATATTCAAAGAACTGGAGTTAGGAGATAAGATGGCTCGCTTTCCCCATCAATTAAGTGGTGGAGAATGTCAACGAGCACTTTTGGCTATGGGACTTGCTTCAGGGGCTGAATTACTCATTGTTGATGAACCAACCGTAGGCATTGACGACCACCTAAAGGATGAGATTATAAACTTGCTGAAGGACTATAAAGAAGGTAAAGGGAGCTTTAAGAAAACTACTTCCAAACATTCACTTTTGCTTATCACTCATGATTTCAAGGTAATAGAAGAACTGGCAGATAGAATAGTGGTTATATGTAGTGGGAGAGTGGTAGAAAGTGGAAATAAAGACGAAATTGCAAATAATCCAAAACACCCTTATACTAAAATGCTCATCGAGAGCTTCAAAACTAAGGATGAAAAAGGTAAACCACTACCTCTCTTATCTGTAAGTGAAGGTGATATTCCTCATCTTGACAGAGAATATAAAGGGTGCAGATTTTACAGTCGATGTGAAGTTAAGCAAGATAAATGCTCTTCAGAAGAACCAGAGATGGTAGAGTATGGAACTCATGCTATAAGATGCTGGCAAGTGAGAAAGACCAATGATTAGACTTAAGAATATTACCAAGAGATTTAAAGATAATTGTGGAGGCAATATTTGCCCAATAGATAATGTTTCCTTTTCTATTGATAGGGGAAAGTTTTTCGGGCTTATGGGGAAAAGTGGGGCAGGAAAAACAACCATTGGAAAGATTATCCTTGGGTTATATACTCCTGATAAAGGAGAGGTATGGATTGACGGTGAAGATATAACTAAATTTTCAGATAACCAGAGACATAAATATCGTAAAGAAATAGGTCTTGCTATGGTTTTTCAGCATCCAGATACATCACTTAATCCCGGAATGACTGTGAGAAAGAGTATAGAGGAAATAATAAGATGTAACTTGAAGAGAGGAGTTAGCTTTAAAGAGATAGAAGGTTATTTTGATGAGGTAAATCTATCCAGAGAAAAACTTGATTTGTATCCTGATAAGCTAAGTGGTGGTGAGAAACGACGGGTAGCCTTGATTCAAACATTGGCAATCAAACCCAAAATACTTATCGCTGATGAGCTATTTTCTGGCGTAGATAGTATGGTCCGAAATGCTATGGCAAATCTATTGAAAAGAATGCAACAAGAAGAAGGACTTACCTTAATACTTATCTCACATGATAGGGACATGGTAGAGTATTTGTGTGAGGATAATTATTTAGAATTGGAAGGTAGCTGTAGATGAAAAGATACTTGATAGTAATTACTGTTATCTTATTGGGAATGAATAATTATGGATTTTGTGGTGAGTTGTACAAGGAAGGGAAAGAAAAATTAGAAAAAGGCATAATTAATCTGGAGATGTTTAAACAAGCAGTTTCTTTTGCGTTTCAAAATAAAAAAATAGGTAAGATTAGAAATTGCATAAAGGACATCAAAGATACAGAAAGATTTTCAGCTTTCTTAGCACTTTCTGGTAACAGTGGTTATCCCTATAGTACTTCCATCAATACTTACTGGATAACTATCGGTCAAGTCTTAAATGAAGCGAAGGAATATTTTGGAACGATAGCTCCTGAATCTGTAAATGCCTGCTTATATAAGGCAATTGCTTGTGTCAAGATGGGAGATTATCAAGAAGCATTACATCCATTTAAAAAAGTTATAACCGCTATGACAAATGGAAATTGTATTATTGAACCTTACTGGAAAATAAAGATAGATGAGTATAAGGATTCTTCATTCAAAAAAAAGTATATGTATAAACAAAACTATATGATAGATGCAGTCCAGGAGTTATTTTATGAGATGGCTGATAAAGTAATGAATAGGGAATTGGATATGGGAGGCGAAAAAAGCTATGATGAATGGGCAAAGATGATAATTAATGTGTTTATGGATTACAGGGAAAGCTGGCTACAAGAAAAAAGACAGACACAAGATATAATTAGCAAAAGGCTCGATAACAGTTTTGAACTGGTAGATTTCTACATTAGACATCATAAATGTAACGAGGCTAAAAAAGAACTTGGGGAAGTAAAAAAGAAACTAACAGGAATAGGGATAGATACTACAAACACAATTCCTACCAAAGAAAAAGAGATAGCAAGATTACAAGAAATTTCAGTAGTAATGAGTGAAGAATTAGTAAAAGAAGTTAACGGAAAGGTAAAAATAAGATTCTGGAATGATGAAAATTGGTTTAAACCTGAATACTTAGATCTTTCGTTTCTCCCGAAAGGATGTTATCTTAACTTTAAACCCGACTATTCTTATGAATGTCCTGATATGGGTGGCACACAGACCATTTATCTTAACACCCAGACGACAAAGCCTACTTGTGAAATATTCTCTCAGTCGCCCATCAAGGTTATGGTAGATGGTAAATCTTATCCCTCTAAAGATGGTACCGTTACTATCTCTCATTTTACTGGAAAAGAAATAGAGATTATCGAGGCAACTATGAATGTTATCAAGTTGATTACCTATGTTGAAACAGGGATAGGAATTATATGGTTCTTTATAAAATAAAAGGAGAAACGCTCATGCCCCTGCAGGGCACAAAGGGGGGATGAAAATGGTAGCCGCAGGCTTATTGCTTTTTCATAAATAGGTTCCTCTTTTGGGGAGAGCGATAGCAAGAAGAACTTTAATGTAAATATCAAAATGCAAATATCAAAATTACAATGCAAAATGCAAAAATACTTGTAAATTAACAAAGTAGCTGGAGAATATTTTGATTTTTGATTTGTAATTTTACATTTTGATGTTTGATTTTTAATTTATTTTATGGTATTCCAGAAAAGTGGAAGTTAATTTTGCAAAAACCATTAGCCTGCGTAGGTTGAAACGCAGACTAAAGTCTGCGACTACCAGCCTTACAGGCTATTTACAGGAGAACGAGATGAAATGTAAGAAGTTTAAGATTTTATTGTTAACTATAATTGTCCTTCTTTTGAAGGCAACTGTGGGATTTTCAGCGTTGGATATCGATGTTATTTCACCTGATGGGGGAGAGGTATGGTCAGGAGGAACATATAAGGAGATAATCTGGAAAATATCCGATGGGACACCTACTTATACAATTGAATTGAAATATTCTACAGATGGGGGTAATTCATTCCCTTATGATATAGGGACCACTACCCAAACCGCAATTGGAACAGGAACATATAACTGGTTAGTGCCAACCTCTGATTTAACAAATGTGAAGATAATGGTGATGGCTACCGATAGTGCTACACCTACCCCTAATATAGGTACTACTACATCTCAAGGAACATTTACTATTGATGCCACACCACCAAATGTTCTCTTAAATCTCTATATCCCAGACCCAACTGATGATAATACACCTACTTATACCGGAACAGTTACTGATAGCACAACAAAGGTTGTAGATATAGAGTATAAGGTTGATAGTGGAGGTTGGACAGATGTTGACTCATTTATTCCAGCCGCTACTGCTGCCTTTACCTTTACTACCTCTTCATTATCTGATGGACCGCATACCATCACTGTCAGGGCAAAGGATGAGGCAGGGAACTGGGGGACTTCGACTCCAGATACATTGGTGGTTGATACCACAGGACCAATTTCCCAAGTTAATGCTATTACCCCATACTGGCATAATATTGGAACTTTTACTCTCTATTATGGTGCCAGTGATAATTTAGGACTTGGTTCAATAACGCTCTGGTATAGATATCGTGTGAGTCTTACAACTCCATGGACAGATTGGTCATCCTTTACTACCAGGTATATATCTGGGACATCTGCCATAGGGAATTTCTCCTTTACCCATCCAGAGCAAGAGGGCTACTATGACTTCTATACAATAGCAGATGATTCTGCTGGCAATAAGGAATTAGTTCCGCCAACTAAAGATGCAGAGGCAGGTTATGATAAAACACCACCCACCATCCCCTCAAATACATTATTGAGACCAAATGGAGGAGAGTTATTCATGGGAAATTCTATACAAGAGATACGGTGGAATAATGAAATAATTGGAGATACTCTAAGTGGATTAGGTACATATTCAATAAATTTAAAGTATAGCACTGATGGTGGAATGTCATATCCAGAGACAATAACAATGGTTAGCTTACCAAAAGGTAATGGTATAGGAACATATTGTTGGACAGTTCCTATGATTGAGTGTGACAATGTAAAGGTAGCGATAATAGTAACAGATAATGCAGGCAATCCCGGGACAGATACAAGTAATGGGACATTCGTGATAAGTAGTATTGCTCCCACATTAAAAATAGATGTTCCTAATGGAGGTGAAAACTGGAGAGGTGGAACAAATCAGATTATAAAATGGTCAACAACAGGAAGTGGTATAAACCATCTGAAAATATGGTATTCTACAAATGGTGGGGGAACATATACTCAAATTAATGGTACTCTTTCTAATATAGGCACATATAGTTGGACATGCCCAACTATTGATTCAAATCAAGTGAAAATAAAGATAACAATATACGATATTGAAGATAAAGAGTTATCAACAGATGAAAGTGATAATAACTTCATTATAGATAGTACTTCACCCACTATTGAAAATCTTCGACCGAGTAACGAAATTGTTAATGACCTGCCTGTAATCTCTGCCTGGTTAAGAGATATAGGGGCAATAGCAAATAGCGGGATAGGGTCAATTACTGTCTGGATTGATAACTCTGAGACTAACATTAGAATGATAAACTTTGATTCAAATAAATCTCAGAAAACTTTTGAAGGTAATAATCTTACTGCTACTCTAAAAAATCCTTTATCTGCGGGTTTGCATGAAGTTAAAGTATGGGTATGTGATAAGGCAGGTAATTCAGCCGCCACAGCAAGCACTACCTTTACCGTTTCTAACGAACCGGGTATCATTGACCTGATAAACTATCCAAATCCTTTTTCAACCGATGAAAAGACCATTATTAAATATACTCTTGGACGAGATTCCAGAGTAACTATTAACATCTATGATATTTCTTTAGAATGGATGATCAGTCTAATTGAAGATGCTGATAGAACAACAGGAACACATAAAGAAAACTGGTATGGGCAAAACGCCATTGGCGAAAAATTGCCTAATGGTGTTTATATTTGTGAATTGATAGTTAAAGAGAAAAATGCAGGTACGGAACACAAAAAATATCATAAGATAGCAATATATACTTCGAAATAAGGAGTGAGGGTTATGAAAAGAAGAAGTTATATCCTGTTAATAATATTGGTGGTCGGGCTGTATCATTGTGAAGTAAGAGCGGATAATAAAGGTCCAGGAGATACATACACCTTTCTAAAACTTGCGGGTGGTGCCAAAGCTATGAGTATGGGTAATGCCTATGTGGCTATGGCTGATGATGCGTCAGCTACATATTGGAATCCTGCAGGATTGGCACTTTTGGAGAATAGAGAAATAATCTTTATGGACAGGAGTTCGGCAATAAAAGAAGTGGGAGAGCAACATCAATATATAGGTGTTGTCTTACCTTACAAAGGATATGACTTTGGGTTCAGTTATATTAATCTTGGGGTTGATGAGATTGAGAAGACATCTATTAATAATTATGATGAACCAATTATTCTCGGTAAATTCAAAGATAAGGAAACAGCTTACATTTTCTCTATTGGTGGATTGGAACCAATCAAAGAATTATATTTGGGGGCAAATTATAAATATATTTCTCATAGATTAGCTGGATATGAAGGTAAAGGTATGGGATTGGATGTAGGTTCCTTAATAAACCTATCTGAAGCATGGGATTGGGAAGGAATATTTGAGGATGTAAAACTTGGAGTTGTTTTTAGATATATGACTGATAAAAAATGGGATTCTGGGCATAAAGACTCAGGATATCTGGAAACAGAAATGGGACTGGCATGGATACCAATCTCTACTGAAGATATAAAAAAATGGACTATTGCTATGAGTGGAAAGCGACAATTGAAAAATAAAACAGTTAAACTATCGGTAGGAACAGAGCTACAATATAAAATATTAGCACTACGATGTGGTGTTGATAACTGGTATTTAGGAAGTCGGTACGGATTAGATAGAAAAAAATTAAACTATGCCAGAAAAGTTACTTTAGGAATAGGGCTAAAAATCAAAAAATTTAATTTTGATTATGCTCTCACTCCAAAATGGTTTGGAAATGATACTCAGATATCGGTAGGATGGAAATTTTAACTAATTCATTCCAGAACACCAATCCTTTCTCCTTCCTCACCTCTATGATTATTTGGTTTGCTAATCCGCTCAACCCATTCATAATGTTCCAAATTGTAAACGGTCTCCCTATGCAGAATAAAAAAATACAAAAGAGGGTATTGAAAAAGTCTTCACACCCAACAAGGGATTAAAACTAATAAGTAATTATTCCTTGACAATTTCTCATCTACTCTCACCTAAGAATTTTTTAATTTTTCCCCCTTGACAAAATTGATGATTTGTGCTATACACATAATGTTATGATTTCAAGTAGAGAGATAAATAAACTCGTTTCCAAAAGATAATACTGGAAAAAGAAACTTATCCAGGTTATTGATTAAAAATGCAAATCCTGGCCTGTCCTGAATCGAGTTCAGCACAGTCAGGAATTGAGCGTTGATTTATCGTAAGCGTAAGGTGAATATGATGAGTTTACGCCAGAAACTGATTAATATCATCTATAGAATTGCAACTGGCAACAAAAAAGTTAAAATTCTTCTTACTCCCATAGGACCAATTTTCGTTTTTACCCTGATAGGAGTACTTATTATCATTTCACTCCAAATGGATAAATTTTTAAAGCTTCCTAAACTTCTTCCTGCATCATTAAATATCATCGTATCTGCACCTATTCTGGCTATTGGATTGTTTTTAATGGTTTGGTCAAACCTTCATTTTCTTAAAGCGAAAGGAACCCCTGTACCTCTTAACCCACCACCTAAATTAGTTACTACAGGACCTTATGCCTATGTTAGAAATCCTATGGTTACTGGTGGGTTTATTATATTATTTGGACTTGGTATTTTACTTAATTCAGTTTCTCTTACCTTTATATTCACTCCGATTCTTATCCTCTTGGCTGTGCTTGAGTTAAAGATAATTGAAGAACCAGAATTAGAGAAGCGTCTGGGTAAAGAATACATTGAATATAAGAAAAGGATACCTATGTTTATACCAGAAGCTTCATTGCCATTATGGAAGAGGGGAGATGAAAAAAACTTATGATATAAAGGTTGTTATCGTATATTTTCTTGACTTTTTATATGATAGTATCGTATAATATTAGAGGGGATAATCGCAACATGGTGATGGAAGATATTTTATATCGTTATAATCCCTGGTGGGAAGACAAATATGTTTTAGAGGGTATTATTGAAAGAACAACCCTTTTAGAATTGATGGAAAAATATTTTTCTTTGCCCCAAATTGTTTTTTTAACCGGCTTAAGAAGAATAGGGAAAACCACACTTTTAAAACTTTTTATTAGATACTTGATAGATAAGGAAGATATTGACCCCAAAAGGATTTTCTATATGAGTATGGATGATTACCTGCTTGCCAAAAAGAGCATTTTGGAAATGGTTGAGGAGTTTCGGGGTATTCACAAAATATCTTTTAAAGAGAAGATTTTTTTATTTTTTGATGAGATTACCTACAAAGACAATTTTGAATTACAACTTAAAAACCTTTACGATAGCCACAATGTTAAAATATATGTTTCCTCTTCTTCTGCCTCAGTTTTTAAAAGCAAAAAGGCATATTTAACTGGCAGAAATATGATTATTGAAGCCCTACCACTTGATTTTAAAGAATATTTACAATTCAGGGGAATAAACATTAGTAAGGCTGATGAGCAGTTAGTAAGGAGGCATTTTGAGGATTATTTAGGCACAGGCGGCCTACCAGAGTATGTGTTGCATGGGGATATGGACTATTTAAGAGAGCTTGTAGATGATATTATTTATAAGGATATAACTGCTTTTTATGGGATTAAAAATCCAAATATCCTTAAGGAATTCTTTGTTTTACTAATGGAGCGGGTAGGAAAACAGGTAAGCATTAATAAAATGGCTAATATTCTTAATATCTCTCCCGATACTGCAAAAAGATACCTCGTGATGTTTCAAGACACCTATCTTATTTACCTTGTCAGTCGCTGTGGTAAGACAAATGAAAGGATATTATCCCCCAAAAAGGTTTACGCTTCAGATTTAGGAATTAAAACATTGTTTAGCGGCCTTAGGGATAAAGGCAGTTTGTTTGAGAATTATGTCTATTTAAAGATTAAGCATTGTAATCCTTGCTATGTCTATGAAAAAGCCACAGAGATAGACTTTTTAACACAGAACAATACATTGATTGAGGTAAAGTATGGTAGTGAAATGACTGATAAACAATTAAATCTCTTCAATATATTTAAGGCAGATAAAAAAGTAGTGATAAGGGATGTCCAGGATGTAGAAAAATTTCTGCAATAAATTGTAGAGATTGAAAAGGGAAATTTCCTGACCATAGAAGGAAAGGGAGCTCCTGGTAGTAATGAATTTCAATCTATGCTACTTCAGGAAAAGTCGCTGACGAAAAATGGAGGTAATCGTTCAGTCCTTACTTGATTAGATGAGGGAGGGTGCGGGTTGGCCAGCACGATAGGTTTTGCACAGCCTTCAAAAAAATGCTTGACAAAAGAGCTGGTTCTAATTAAAATAATAATTATTATAACTATTTATCCAAATGAAATGTAGGCTCGGTTCTCAACATAAAAAATAGGATTTTCATTGGTGAACGGTAATGCTCGGAGATTAAGTATCGGTTCCAGGTCTATGTTCCGAAGCGTCAAATCTTGCCAAAGGCAGTAATACGGATTATCCGTAGCGCTCTGACCTGTTTTAGCGTGCCGTTCACCATTTTTACTACATTCACAGAAATCTCAAAGAATAGTAACTATTCAGCCACTGATTAACACGGATTAGCACGGATAAATACCAGAGGGCAGAAGACAGATGAGAAAAGGAGAAAGGGAGAAATCTGTGTTCTGTGCGGTAAAATCGGCGGACATTTTCAGGGGAAAGGAAGTTTCACGCAAAGAACGCAAAGGGAAATAAGGGAAAAAATTACCTTTGCGTCCTTTGCGTGAAAAAACTATTTTTAGGAGAAATTTCCACCCCCGCAATCCTCTCCGCCAGAGGGGAGATAAAAAATTAAAAATCTGTGAAATCTGCGTAATCTGCGGATTATTTTCAGGTCACGAATTTTCAGTGTTTCATCCGTGTCCATCTGTGGCTGAGTTGTTGACGAGCATTCAATTTTAGTAAGGAGGAGTTATTGAATGGGGCTTCCTGCAAAAAAAATAGAAGAGCGATTTACTTATGGAGATTATCTGAAATGGCCAAATGAAGAACGGTGGGAATTGATAGATGGAGTAGCCTATGATATGAGTCCATCTCCTTCAAGAAGGCATCAGGAAATAGTTGGAGAATTATACAGACAGATTTCAACTTATTTGTTGGACAAATCCTGTCAGGTGTATGTTGCCCCTTTTGATGTCCGATTGCCTGAGGCTGACGAGGCGGAGGAAGAGATAGAAACCGTAGTTCAACCAGATATTGTAATTGTTTGTGATACGAAGAAACTTGATGACCGCGGATGTCTGGGTGCCCCGGATATAATCATAGAAATATTATCCCCCTACACCGCCAAAAAAGACCTGATAACCAAATACCACTTATATGAAAGGCATAAGGTCAAACAGTACTGGATATTTGACCCGGTAACAGAAGAAACGATGATATTTAAACTTAAAGAGAATAAGTATGTAAAGCCTGAAGAATATAAAAAAGAAGAGAAGATACTAGTGGATATCTTTAAAGGTTTAGAAATAGATTTGAGCACAATATTCCCTGCTGAGTGAATACGAATTACACAAATGGACAAATGACATGAATAAAGAATAGAGTAGTTATTAACGAAAATTTCTCATAGAACAGATATAGCAACATGGTTGATGGTTTATAGTTTCATAGACTATCAACTATCAACTATCAACCATCAACAATACTAATGTGAACTTTTGGTTAATACTTACTATAAGCAGTACACAAAGGGGTAAGTTTCATACAAGAGGATGTGAAATTAAAGATGAAAAAAGGAAAAAATAAGGGGCTTTTGGATAAAAAGAGGTTTGAATGGATGGAGGAAGAAAGGATAAGGGAATTGAAAGCCCTATCTATTGAGCAAAGCACAGAAGCCCTTGAATCCCTTACATCGCCATCCATATTAAATGCCTTTTTAAATAATTTCTCATTGGACAATCCGTTATGTTTAAAGCTTGGATTAAAAAATGGATTCATTGCCGGAAACTTTTAGAAAAATAATATCGTTTCTTGAAGAAGAAAAATTCGACTATCTCGTCATTGGTGAATTAGCATCAGCAACCCTTGGAGAACCAAGAATGACACAAGATGTGGATATATGTCTATTCATAAAGAAATTAGAGGTAAAAGAATTTCTTCTGAAACTAAAGCAAGAAGGCTTTAGTTTTGATGAGAAGGGGATGATAAAAAGGGCAAAAGAAAGGGGGACATTTCAGGTTTTTTATGGGAATTTCCATATTGATTTTATTATTCTCTCAACCGATTTTGAAAAATCTGCTTTAAAAAGAAAACAGAAGATAAAACTCTATGGTATTGAAGCATCATTCCCTACACCTGAGGACTTAATCCTATTCAAGATTGTTCCGGCAAGACTGATGGATATGATGGATATAGAAAATATTGTCATAAGGCATTCAGGAAAACTTGATGAAAAATATCTTCTATCCTGGGCACAAAAGCTTTCAGATGAAGCAGAAGATATAAGGATATATAACGAGATAAAGAGATTGTTAAACTTATAAAATGGCAATGTAACTATTCACCACGAAGAGCACGAAGGACACGAAATGGAATTTAAGGTCTTGTAATTTTCGGTAGTGTCTGACAATAACTACAATTCTTTTAACCACAAAGATCACAAAGAATTTCACAAAAGAGTCAAAGATTTTTGAGAGAATAAATTTTTTCCTGAAAATAGGCTGAAGGGTATAGGCTGAAGTTTTGAACGCTGTTTCCTTCAGCCTTAAGCCTTCAGCCTTTATTTTCATCCTCCTTTGTGAGTCAGAGACTTATGAGCGTTTCTTTGTCTACTTTGTGGTTAATTTCAGAGACCATCTAATTTTCTTCGTGTTCTTCGTGGTGAATAGTTACATTCAATCTTAACAGAACACTATAATCTTTGCGTTCTTTGCGGTTAAAAGTGGCTATACCCCTGAACGGTTACAAAAACTGACTACGGGGATAGAACCTACCCTGGCTGATTAATCCCCCAATTCCTTTAGTTCAAACAAACTCAGGGTAGTATTCAGATTGGCAGTTAAAATGGTCTCCTGCTTAAGCGGATGGATGGCTATTCCTCTCGGTATCCAGGGAAGGTTGATGGTCTTCAGACATTCGCCGCTGGCTACCTCCCAGAGCTTTAAGGTCTTATCCCAGGAGGCAGAGAGGATGTATTTACCATCACCAGAAAATATGCCACTAAAAACTTCAGCTGAATGCCCCTTGAAGGTGCGAACCTCCTGACCCGTCTCTTTATCCCAAAGCTTTAAGGTCTTATCACTTGAGGCAGAGAGGATGTATTTACCATCACCAGAAAATACGCCACTTGTAACTGTAGCTGAATGCCCCTTGAAGGTGCAAACCTCCTGACCCGTCTCTTTATCCCAGAGCTTTAAGGTATTATCCAAGGAGGCAGAGAGGATGTATTTACCATCACCAGAAAATACGCCACTTGTAACTTCATATGAATGCCCCTTGAAGGTGCGAACCTCCTGACCCGTCTCTTTATCCCAGAGCTTTAAGGTTTTATCCCTTGAGGCAGAGAGGATGTATTTACCATCACCAGAAAATACGCCACTTGTAACTTCAGCTGAATGCCCCTTGAAGGTGCGAACCTCCTGACCCGTCTCTTTATCCCAGAGCTTTAAGGTATTATCCCAGGAGGCAGAGAGGATGTATTTACCATCACCAGAAAATACGCCACTTCTAACTTCAGCTGAATGCCTCTTGAAGGTGCGAACCTCCTGACCCGTCTCTTTATCCCAGAGCTTTAAGGTCTTATCACTTGAGGCAGAGAGGATGTATTTACCATCACCAGAAAATACGCCACTCCAAACTCTAGCTGAATGCCCCTTGAAGGTGTGAACCTCCTGACCCGTCTCTTTATCCCGGAGCTTTAAGGTATTATCACTTGAGGCAGAGAGGATGTATTTACCATCACCAGAAAATACGCCACTTGTAACTCCAGCTGAATGTCTAAGGTTAGGGGAGCCAAAGAAACCCACCAGTTCAGGTATTAAAGTAGCGTAGTAATTAAAGTGTTTATCATCAGCATCATATTCCTTTGAATCTAACTGAAGGATATTCTCGAGTCCTGTTGGGAGAACCTTTTCTTCTTTTCTGCGTAAGTTTCGCTTTTCTGTCTTCCAGTCCTCAATGAGGCGGAAATAGACCATCTGCTCCAATAAGGTATCCCTTGATGCGGCTAACTCAGGTTCTGCCTCAAATAAGGAATAATCCAGTTTAGAGAGTAATTCCCTATCTTCAAACCTGCTGGTGGCATTGAAGACACTGGCATATTCCTTGAGCTTACCGGGGTCATTTTCTCCAAGATAATTAGTAAATCGTGTCAGGAATTTATCCTTGACTGCTTTAAAATCATTGATGAGAGATTGGTGGCTGCGGATAAGGATTTTGTTTCTATAATCATCAGTCTGGTCACGAATAAACCCCTCTGCCTCTATCAAAATACGAAGCCCCATTCCATCCCTCTGCAACTGCTTACTGACTTGGTCATCCTTTTCCAGAGCAGAGATTGCCTTTTTTAGATTCTCAAATGATAAGGCAGAAAATAAGGGAAGAATCTCTAATGGGAATAATCCCTCATTAGTCATAAATTCATGAAAACGGTTTAAAAACTCATCTTCTGCTATTTTTGCCAGCCTTCTTGCGGCAAGAAATTCTAAGACAGAGAGATGGATAAAGGTATAGAAATTTGGTGCCTGAGTAATCCTGAGGAGGAAGTAACCTTCAATCAGATTCTTTAAGAGGTCATCAGCACTACTCCCAGCAGGTATAGTAGTGAATTGCTTGAGGATGTTGAGGATGACATCTTCCTTAAACCGAGAGACAAAACCTTCCCGATAGCCCTGAACTGCATGCCAGACCACCTCCTCTAAGGCATTGATTAAGGATGATAGTTCCTTATCATTTTCAATTGCCCTGGGGTCAAGGGTGAGATTAAATACTTCATCAATAGATTTTTGAAAATCAGGGTTCTTCAACCTATCCCAGATTCTGAGGAGGATAAATAAGGTGATAAAATGGAGTATAGTTGGTCTTCTGGCAAACTCACCTTTCTTTTTAAACCAGACCAGCACAAGGGTAGCTAATAGTGGAGTGTTGGCGATTAAGGCGACAACCTCTTGCTGGTTTACTGATGCCTGATTGAATTTTTGTAATAACTTTTTCTTTCCTTCAAAGAACTTCCTGCCCAGGTCTTGAAATTGGTCAACAGCAAGGGGATTGACAGAGGCAAGAAGGACATCTTCAGAGATTTCAAAAAAGGTGTGGTCGCGAGCAGTCAGGTAAATATGGGATTCAGGAGTAGATTTAAACCATAACTCGACCTTGTTTAATATCTGTTTCTGCTGAGATGTATTAGTCACCTCATCCAGGGCATCAAGGCAAAAGATTGCCTTTCCTCGACTTGCCCATTCTCTAACTGTTTCTGCCATTTTAGCCAGAGTTTGCTTCTCTTCAGCAGTGAGCTCCTTGTAACTCCTGCCGGGATAGATAAAAGCAGAGGTGACCAGGTCAACCAGAAACCCTTTTATATCTTTTTCTGAAGCGTAAGGGTAGTCCTGCTCCCATTGTTCAATATTGGGAATGGTGTGGCAGGGAATAAAGATGGGATATTTATCACTGTTAAATCCTTGAAAGCAGAAATACTTAAGTATAGTTGTCTTACCAACACCTGGTATCCCTTTGATAAAGAGGTGTGGACGACGCTCATAGATTTCATCACACTTCAGGAGATCTTTTTGTTCTGCTTTTTGAGCCTTCTGCCTGCCATACTTCTGAAAGTCGATGATATCCCATTCTTCTCTTCTTTCTTCTGATAGAACCGGGGCAGTTAATCTCAATTCTATGAACTGGTCTTCCATATTCAAGTCAGGATATAACCCGCCGAGTGTCTTTATCTTCTGGACATTCTGCTTTAGCTCATTCATCTTATCCAGGAGGGGGGTGGTGTCTGAAACAGAGAGTATATCTGGTGATAGCAAGACAGGCAGGATTAAAAGGTAGAGAGTAGTCGTGGTATCCCTGGCTACAAATGGAGTAAATCCAAAGCCTTTTGATGTTATGTCTGCACTAAACTGTTTGTAGAAGTCTGGTGAGACAACCATCTGTCCAGCCGTGGCTTCTTTCTCCATATCTTTAAATAGAAAGTCAATTTCACCGCCTGAGATGTCTATGATTTGTTGGTGGGAGTTATATTCGGCTTTAAATGAGCAGAAATGTGCTGCCAGCCGAAACTTAATGACAAAACCGCGGTGGATAGTTTTTCTTTCAGGGCTTATTGGAAACTGTTCTAATGCCTCTTGATAGAAATGAACTGCCTCTATCGGGTCATTTCCAATAAATAAACCAGCATCACGAATGTCCTTTATCCAGGTAAAGTTATACTTTGATGAGATAGACTTAATCTTTGTAAGAAATATATTTAGTGCCTCATCACAAATTTCATTACCAAGGTTTTGAATCTGCTTAGAATGGTCAACAACATCAAATAGTAAGACAATGCCGGATGCCGATTTCATAAATTCAAGTTCGTTTTCTGGATTACTCATTGTCTTCACCAGTCCCTTACCATAATAGTAAAAGTATAACCGTTCAGCCCTATATTATTTTCTGACAGGATTAACAGGATAAGATTTTATGTAACTATTCACCACGAAGAGCACGAAGGACACGAAGATTGGACAAGACAAATCTTTTTATGCTTTCTTTCAACCTTTCTACATTGAAATTTAGTAACTATTCACCATTCACAATTCACAATTCACCATTCACAATTTTTCCCCTAAATTTCCTTAATAATGGTGAATGGTGAATTGTCAATTGTCAATTGTGAATTATCACTCTTCACGGTGTCAAGCAAACCTGGCCCAAGAGTTCGATGCACCGCTATAGCGCATCCAATGACTCTATTCGATAATTCATCAAATTTCACTTCGTGTCCTTCGTGGTTTAATCTCTTTTAGTCTAACAAGGCAATAGGTTGTTCACCAGCGTTTTTTTTCCTTTCTTTGCGTCCTTTGCGAAATCTTCCTTTGTGCCCTTTGCGGTTAAATCTTTATACCCTTTATTCTTCTGATGTATCATCCGTTTCGCAATACCCTGAACGCTTACAGTAAAAATATATCATAACGATGTGATTTTGTCAATCGTTAATTACACCGGAGGCATTCGGGGAAGAAAAAAGCCTTGACATTTTGAATAATTTCAGTATAATATAGTCTAGCTCCGAGAGCGTTCTACATTTACCACTATTAAAACTTAAGTGAAGGTAGTGTTCTGTCAAAATTTCTATCTAAACTTTTGCGTTTTTTTTATAACTTACTGTTCTGCAAGAAGTTAGAGCCTGAATCCACAACAGGCTCAAAAACGCAAAAGTTAAGATATAATAATAAGACGATGAAGAAACCATTAGAGAATTTAGAAAAAGTTGACATGGAAATAGCACAACTTATTTACCAGGAGGCGAAAAATGAGGTTTATAATCTCAATATGATTGCCTCTGAAAATATGGTCAGTGAGGCGGTGCTTGAGGCTCAGGGTTGTCTGATGACCAACAAATATGCCGAAGGGTATCCCTATCGAAGATATTATGGTGGTTGTAGTTTTGTTGACCGGGCAGAAGAATTAGCCATATTAAGGGCAAAAGAACTTTTTGGGGCAGAACATGTCAATGTTCAACCTCACTCGGGTTCACAGGCAAATATGGCCGTTTATATGGCAATGTTAAAACCAGGTGATAAAATTATGGGTTTGAGCCTTTGTTGTGGCGGACATTTAACTCATGGCAGTAAGGTAAATTTTTCAGGAATTGTCTACAACACGGTTGCTTATAAGGTCAACAAACAAACTCAACTCATTGATTTTGATGAACTTATGAAAATAGCAAAAGAAGAAAAACCAAAGTTGATTGTTTGTGGTGCCAGTGCTTATCCGAGAATTATTGAATTTGATAAGTTTAGAGTCCTTGCTGATAGCATTGGTGCTTATCTTTTAGCAGATATTGCTCATATTGCGGGATTAGTCGCGGCAAAACTCCATCCTGACCCCATTGTGTATTGTGATTTTGTTACAACTACTACTCATAAAACCCTGAAAGGCCCTCGTGGTGGAATGATAATGTGTAAAAAGGAGTATGCGGATTTAATTGATAAAACTATCTTTCCCGGTATTCAGGGAGGACCACTAATGCATATCATTGCGGCTAAGGCAGTTTGTTTTAAAGAGGCATTGAGCCCGGCATTTAAAATGTATCAGCAACAAATTCTCTTAAATGCAAAGACATTAGCAAAAGAGTTAATGAGTCTGGGATTTGACCTTGTCTCTGGTGGAACAGATACCCATCTTCTCCTCATTGACCTTACTTCAAAAGGAATTACAGGTCAACAAGCAGAAAAAGCCTTAGAGCAAGCAGGTATCATTGTCAATAAAAATACCATTCCTTTTGAGACAAAAAGTGCAATGGTAACAAGTGGTATTCGACTTGGAACTCCGTCTTTAACCGCAAGAGGAATGAAAGAAGAACAAATGCGGCAAATAGCCTCATTCATTGCCGAAGTTATCCAGAATATTGGAAAAGAAAATGTAATTAAAACTGTCCGAGAAAAAACAATGGAACTTTGCAGTAAGTTTTTAATATATAAAGAGTTGCTGTAAGCATTCAGTTTTCAGCTATCAGCATTTTTAAACTTGACAGAACTGTACTCGATTACTCCAATATTTGGTAACCGTTCAGGGATATAGCCACAGAGTCACAGAGAACACAGAGGGAATATATAACCACGAATGAACACGAATAATAAAAAGATTTGTAGTGCGAGGCGTTAGCCTCGCTTCTGGCAAGCAGGAAAGCGAACCTAATTGCTTTTTCATAAATAGGTTCCTCTTTTGGGGAGAGCGATAGCAAGAAGAACTTTAATGTAAATATCAAAATGCAAATATCAAAATTAC